>JAGQPO010000069.1 GCA_020426665.1 Planctomycetales bacterium | reverse complement strand
TCCGGACTCACCCCAGGCTATCGTTATATTTCGCCGTTAGCGAACCAGACATCCACCCATTCCGCATCGGTGCTTATGCCAGGAACGTCTTTGGGAACCCTTCGCTCTGGAACACAGGCTCGAACTCTGTTACGCCGAGATCCAAACCTGTTTCGCAATTTGTCCTGTCCACGGTTCCGACCTTCGGGCGGACAAAGTATCGATCTTATACGGTACCAACGCACCACATTGCCACGGACTTCATTGTCAGCAGGCAGCATGCAGGTGGCTCGAATCACACGACTGGACTCCGCCACCAAAGTCGTAATTGCAAATTGAGAATGTAATATGAAGATTTATGGGTTTGAAGTCGGCCAGGACGAACGGATGATCTTAAGTGAAATCAGCATCGTCGCATCGAGTGGTGAACTAAGAAACTTCGCTCGATTTCTGTCCGATATGGCAACCAAGATTGACGTCCATGGAAGTGAATTTGGACATGAGCATTTTCGCGACCATCCAGAGCTAGCCGCCGACGTCTCGGGATCCACCGACGTCATCGTCGCGCAGGAACGAAAATAGAGATCCACGTTTATTCTAAAAGCCAGTAACACCGCGTCGTAAGAAAGCCGTAGCCAACTTCTACTATCCTGATTCACAGGAATGATAGGCGGCACCAACAACTCAAGCGTTGTCGCCAAACAGAAAACGTTTTCCTTACGTCGATCATTGTCAGATGAAGCGCGTCTCAAGATGCGAAAAGTGTGGGCTGCGTTAACGCCTTGCGTTGGTAACCGGGGCGGTCGATGGTGTAGCGGCGCAGCAGGGTTCCTGCCATCGCGATGCCACTCAAGTAGGCTGCTTCGACTCGCGACCCTCCACACCAATCGCCACAGACGCCGATACCGGTCGTGGGATCGTACAAGCAATCTTGGTCCAGTGGGTTTTCCGCGATCGCGTATTTCCATCGATGAGCCGTGCAATATCGAATCGAGTTTGCTTTTCGTCCAAGTATCGACTCAAACGCAGGTAACAATTCTGCGATCACTTGCTCGTGTTGCAGATCAATGTTTGCTTGGGACCAATCAGCCGAGGCGTGAACGACCCACGACACGGGAGAACTCCGGCCTGGTTTGTTGTCATTTCGCGCAATCCACGATATCGGACCTCCGTCGACAAACGCACCATCAAAGGGGACGTCGTCGAATGAATCGACGGCCAGCATCATCGCCCAGCACGGACGCATCTTCACGCTCAGGACGATACGCGACAGTTCGGTGTGACCTTGAATCAATTCGTTTGTCTGGTTCGGAGGGCAGCTGCATATCAAAACGTCAAACGGGCCATGGGGCTGTCCGTCGGCGTCGAAGATTTCCCATTCGTCATCGCGCCGCGATATCTTGACGATCGCTGATCCGAGCTGCATCGACAGGTCGCTTGCCAAATGTTCGGCGACGGCATTCATGCCGGGGACTCCCACGTATCGTGCAGTATCATTTTTTTCCGCAATCCATTCTCCGTTGCCGGCCAAGTGAACGATCCGTCCCATCCAGGGTTCTACGATTCCGTCGTGAATCCAGCTGTTAACCATGCGACAGAACCGCGAATCTCGTGCGGTAAAGTATTGTGCGCCGTGGTCGAAGGTAAGTGGTTCGCCGGCGACGTCGGAATCGATGTGCCGCGTGGAAGTCCGGCCACCGACGCGGTGTGATTTGTCAAACACCGTCACATCGATTCCGTGGTCTGCGAGGTTCCGCGCCGCGCTCAGACCAGCGATTCCGGCCCCGATGACGGCAACACGTGGCAGCACGGCGGCAATCGGCCGATCGACCAATTTGCCGAAGCGTTTCAAATCAATTCGCTTCGAATAGTCATCCAGTTGTCGCGGTCGGATTTTTCCAAGGACCGGGTTTTCGGGCTCAAACGGTCGATCAAACTGGCCGAAGCACCACAGTACGCCTCCATATGAAGAAGGGTTGCGACCGTCCAGTGAAAAGCGATGGTTCAAATCAAGTGTCAATTGCAGAGCACGTGAAGGCGAACGAAGCCAGGGCAGAAAGGCTTTGCCCCAGGTCATGCGAACGTTGTTGTGCAGTTCTCCGTGTCTAATCAAACTGCGCTGCGCCGCGTCCCAAAGTGGACGTCCCGTTTTACCCCTCGCCAGCGTTTCCCAACTGCAATCTTCCTCGCGCGCATCGGCGTTGTGATCATCCAGAGAGTCTTTGGCCCAGTCCGGCAGCGCATCCAGCGTATCGATGACGTCGCGATTGTGAAAACAAAAGTGAAACGCTAATTCGCGCCAAACCAGCAACTCGTCCAAAAACTTTTCAGCCCCGTACTCGGATGCTTCACGCGCGATTCGCATCGGGCTGACCATCCCGTAGTGCAGGTAGGCGCTCATGCGGCTGCTGCCTTCTGCCAACGTCGGATTGTTGCGGGCGCGGTGATACTGCGCCAGTCCGTGATCTTTGAACCGATTCCACCTGGCGTAACCCGCCCGCGAGCCACCGGGAGTTTCCGCCACGGGCGCGATGGAATGATCGATTCGGCATTGTCCGATCAACCAAGCCAAATCGGCATCTTGAAGCGAGATCGGTTCCAGTCCCAGGCGGCGGCTGATCGAAGCGATGTCGCACATTTCGACATCGACCTGTTGTTCGCGGTACGGCGCGTCGAGTCGTTGATCATAGATCGGTTGGACATAACGGCGGAATTCGGCCGCCCTCGTAAACGCGCGATTGACCACCGTGACGGGCGCGATGCAAGAACAGTCAACCGTCGCGATCGGCGTTTTGCAAGTTGTGACCAACCGTTCCATCCAGCCGCTGATCGGTTGGACAGGCATCTCTTCGGTGACCAAGACCGCCGCGGCCCGTGTCAGGTTCCGCAAGTATGGGCCTCGTTTACCATTGCGTTGTAGATGAAACGCGGCGGCGATCCCGCGATCGGACAACTCTCGTTGCGCGTCGCGGTGCCCTTGCAGCATGAAAGCATGCAGTCGATCCGATGCGAACGGGTACTCCTCGCTAAGCCCGTGATAGACCAGCAACGGCAACCCGTTTTGACGTGCCAGACAGATTGCCACATCCAACGCAGGGTTTTCGTGGGCGCGCAACGCGTTGTGCATCCAGTACAGGACAAATTCGCCCGGGGCGCTGATGCGGACGTCGGGACTCGCTATCCAGCGAAGGCGTTCGTCCAAATGTTGCGGCAGTGATGTGTCCAATGAAATCCGATCTCAGTCGACGAAAAGAAGAATCTATTATCCACCATAGTCGCATGGCAAACATTCATCCATGACGGATCATCCATCTGGCCAATCGTCCGGGGGGTAATCCCGGGCAAACAAAGGATTCGTCGGGAAAAGGTTGCTTTTGTGCGTTCCGCCGAATGTGTCGTGAGATCGCTTTGGCGGCCAACCGCCCGCTGATAACGGCGCCTTCCATTGTCGCCGGCCAATCTGTTTTCGTCCAATCGCCGGCAAGTACCAGCCACGGGACTTCGGTTTCAGCCGCCGGGCGTATCGTTTCGACTTCGGGGAGAATCGAAAAGACGCTCTTGGGGTCGGTGACCATCCGGTGGCGGAGCAATCGCGTCTGTCTGGCAAGTGGAAATGCCCGCCTTAACTCCGCCAGAACCGTTTCTACCAACTGTGCCTCGGGCTTCGATTTGACGTCGGCCGATGCACTGATGACGACTTGGTAATAATGCGACTGGACGGTTTGGCTCGACGCCGTTGACGGGCCCGATCGGACGCGACGATTGCAGGGATCGCGAAACAGCCACTGTGCGGTGGTACCAACCATCACCGCGTGGTCCAGATCGGTGATTTCTGAATCAAACCAGAGATGCAGCCCCGAAATCGGCGATGTGGGAAAAGCGGCGAAGGCATCAAAACAGGGCAGCCGCCTGCGTTCATCTTCGCACCATTGATCAAACAGTCTTGCTGTTTGATACCAAGGCACGGCAGAGATCACGTAATCGGATTCAAAGCGGTTCTCTGAGGTCACAACACTGGCGTCGGATCGGATTTGTCGAACCCCGTGGCCGACAAGTATCCGCACACCACGTTGCATCAGCACGTCGGCAAGCATGCGTCCGAATAGATTTGCAAGTGGCAGCGTCGGAACCATGACATCGCTTGCGCCGTGTGCGATTGCAAATCCGTCGATTAACACCTTTCTCGCTGCCGCCATCGAGACTTGATTGGTTTGTTCCCCAAGCGCACTGACCAGGATCACGTCCCAGAAGTCGCGTATCGTTTGATCATCTTGTCTGGCTTGCCGCAACCAGTCGGACGCCCGAACATCGACGATAGACGAGGCCGGGGTCCGCATTAGTCTCCACAGTCCCCGTTTGACCTGACGTTTTTGCGTCCGCGAAAGATAACGCAGTGCGTTGATTGTTCCGACAAGATGCAGTGGTGCGGGAAGCAGCCGGTTCGGCGCAAAGCGACTTGGGGAATGATCGGGATGAAGAAAGCAAAGTTCGCGGTATCGACGAAAATGTTGATCCAGTCCACAACGCGTCAGAAGGTCGATCAAGTTGGTACAGCATCCCATTGCTACGTGCTGACAATAATCAACGGTGCTATCGAATTGGGGATCATCGTAGGACCCGGCACGGCCACCCAGCACCCGTTTGGATTCCAAAATCGTAATCTGGGTTTCAGGATGGATCGTTGACAGCGACTCGGCGGCCGACATGCCTGCGAGTCCGCCGCCGACGATCACGACACGGGCGACGTTCAAGGACCGACCTCCGAAACCTCTCGCGGCGGAACAGGCAAGCGATGAAAGATCGGCGAAAAGAAGTGCTGGGAAACCAGGCCGATTCGTTCGCCGGCGGACAATCGAACGCGTCGGGAGGCAACGGCACGTGGGTTTTCTGCGATGCGATCAAGCAATCTGCGATACGTCCGCCACATCATCGAAAACATAGGTCGTCCGTCTTTACCCAGTGCATCCCACACTTGCCAACCACTGACATACAGTGCTTTGGCGCGGCGAATTTCATCTTCGATCAAACAGACCAATCGGTCGTCGGGGCGGGGGACAAGCAGATCGTCTTCACACAATCCATGTTGGGCAAAGTGTTGGCGTGGCAAATAGATTCTTCCGCGTTGAGCGTCTTCGGAGATGTCGCGAAGGATATTGGTCAATTGAAATGCCAGGCCGCAATCGATGGCCGCACGCATGGGAACAGGTTGATCGAATTCCCAAATATGCAAACACGCCAAACCGACCGCCGATGCAACCAGATAACAATAGTGCTCCAATTGTTCGTAAGTGTCGAAGCGGGTCTTTTGTTGGTCTGCCAAGACGCCGTCGATGATTTCCAGCAGGTATCGTGATGGGATTTCGTATCGGCGGCAGGTGTCACGCAGGGCCGGCATGATTTCTCGGGCGCGGCGGATCAGATCGATCGGCCAGTCGGACATGTCGCTGGCCAGCCCCGGCGCCAGCGGCACATGATCGATGGGCGTTTCGGAGATCAAGTTAAGGGCCGTCGTTTGTCGCCACCAATCCAGCCAACGGGTGCGCAGCGCCGCCGGTTCGTTGCAGTCGCCAATGTCGTCGGTGACCCGCGCAAAGGCGTACAGCGCGCACATCGCGTTGCGTTTGCCGCGCGGCAACAACCAGAACGATCGATAAAAACTGCTGCCGCTACGCCGCGAGATGCGGCGGACGTGTCGGTAGCTGGCGGCCGTGTGTTTGGACGGTTGCATCTCTATAGTTTGCCCAAAATCGCTCGGGCAACGAGTTTCATCTGTTGAAGTTTTCCCACCTTCGGCCGCACCCGCAAAACATCGAAATCGATCTCCCGGATCGCGCGCAACGTCGCCATCCCGCCGTGGGCGAATAATTTGACGTCGCTCGCCAGCCATTTGGGGACATGATCGGCCAATGGCAATCCACGCCGAAAAAAATCTTCGGCTTGATCGCAAAGTGCGGCCAGCATTTTCCGCAGCGGGGGTGGGGTCGAACCGGCGCAAATCATTTCTGTTTTGACGCCGAAACGGTCGCGAAGATCTCCGGGCAAGTAGATTCGGCCGATTTGCCGATCTCGCAAGACGTCTTGGCAAAAATTAACCAGTTGCAGCCCCGTGCAGATCTGGTCTGATAGTTCCGCCGTTGTGGGGCTAAGCGATTCGGCCAGTTGCAGCACCAGGCGGCCGACCGGATTTGCCGATCTCGTGCAATAGTCGATCAATTGGGGGGTGGTTTCATAAACTCGCACGCTTTGGTCCTGGCGAAACGCGGAAAGCAGATCGTCGAACGGTTCTTTTGACAGTTTGTACGTTGCGATGGTCTCGGCAAGTGCGGGAAAGAGTCCAGCGGGTTGCGATTGACCGGGAAAGTCTCGCGCGAAGACGGCATCCAGTTGGGATTGCAATTGGCCGAGTCCCTCGATTGCGATCTGTGAACTGGGTGATTCATCGGCGACGTCATCTGCGGTGCGACAAAACGCGTAAATGTTGTAAAACGGTTGTCGGATTCGCCTGGGAAGTAAAATCGAGGCGACGAGAAAATTTTCGTAGTGGCTTGTGGCCAGGCGTCGGCAAAGCTGTTCACTCTGCTTTAAATCGGTCGGCAGCGTTCTTCCGAAAGACATTCAGGAATCATCAAATGAAAATTGTGCTGGCAGCCCCGCGAGGATTTTGTGCGGGGGTCAACATGGCTGTCGACTCGTTAGATTTGACGCTCAAACATTTCGGCGCGCCGGTCTATGTTTACCACGAAATCGTACACAATCAGTACGTCGTCGACATGTTCAAAGAGAAAGGAGCCGTGTTTGTCGATTCCGTCGACGAGGTTCCCGAGGGCAGCGTACTGATGTTTTCCGCCCATGGTGTCTCGCCGGAAATTCGTGCGGCGGCCAAATCACGCAGCCTGACGGCACTGGATGCGACCTGTCCGCTGGTGACCAAGGTGCATTTGGAAGCGATCAAATATGCGAAGAAGGGGTACACGATCTTTCTGATCGGACATGAGGGACACGATGAAGTGATCGGGACGATGGGCGAGGCTCCCGAGGCGATCATTTTGGTTGAAAGCGTCCAAGACGTTGCCGACCTCCGAGTCGCCGACGAATCCAAATTGGCTTTGTTGACCCAGACGACTCTCAGCGTTGACGATGCGAACCAAATCATTACTGCGCTTCGCGAGCGATTCCCGTCGATCGAAAGTCCGCCAAAGGGCGACATTTGTTACGCCACACAAAATCGACAAGACGCGGTGAAGTCGTTAGCACCCGCGGCGGATGTTGTCGTTGTCCTGGGAAGCCAAAACAGCAGCAACAGCGCCCGGCTGCGGGAACTGGCGGCCGATCAAGGTAAACGTGCGTTCCTGGTCGACGGCCCCGGTGATTTGAGTCGCGACGATTTCAGTGACGCCGATACAGTGTTAATCACTGCCGGCGCGAGCGCACCGGAGTCGGTCGTTCAGGAAACGATCGCCTGGCTGAAAAGCGAGTATGATGCAACGTTGGAATTGGCAACCGTCCGCGAAGAATCCGTCGAATTCCCATTGCCAAAACCGCTCCGCTCGATCGCCCAGTGAACCGATATGATGAGTGAACCGCTCGCCGAGTGAACCGATCTGGCGGGCGTCCGGGGACCGCACGCAAACATTGGAGGAAACACCGTAATGCGAAGTGTTGCCTTAATACTTTTCATGCTGTTGTTCATGGTTGTGGGGATCGCAGTCCTTCATTCGTCGCTGCAAACATGGCGCCGCGCGGGGAGTTCCCAGAATTGGCCTGTCGCGCAAGGTCAAGTTCTTTCCAGCGAAGTGGTTCAAGAGGAAGGCTATCTGCAATCGGACCGGGCTTCTTCGCGAGGAGAACCCACTACTTTTTATTCGCCACATGTTCAATACGAATATGTCGTGGACGGCAAGACCTATCGTGGCGAGAGAATCACGATGATGGACGGTAGCTCCACCGATCAACATCGATCGGAGTTGATCGTCCAGGAGTATCGCCCCGGACCGGTGCTGGTCCATTACGATCCGCAAGCTCCACAAAACGCCTTGCTCAAGCCCGAAGACGTCAGCGGGATCGTGCCCGGAGTGGTCATCGCATTGGCAATGATCATCACTCCCCTGGCGTTCATGTTCATCTCCTTTCGCTACGGTTTCATCGAGCGACCCCCATTGCCGATCCTGGCACGTTTGTGGCTGCGCCAGGACATCCCATCCCAGGAGACTCTCTCGGGCGCCGGAATTGAAACCGCATCAGGACGGACATTGCATGACGATCCGCTGTCCGGCAAACAGAACATTCCGATCGATGCCGACTTCATCGAATCGGTTTCGCGATGGGACTTGAACCGTCGCGTTGAATTGGCGACCGAGGCGTCGCCGATCTGGCACTATGCCGTTGGCGCCGCAATCTTTGGCTTGATCGTCGCTTGGGTCGGCATGATGCCATTGACGCATCTGATTTTTCAGCGAGAGACGTTGCACGTGCCCGAGGTGCGAATGGTCGGCATGGTACTGTTCGCATTGTCCGGTGGACTTGCGTTCGGGATTGTCAGGGTGATCGATCGCAGAATCCAAACTGTATTTGATTGGACATCGCGGACCGTGACTCAAAAGAAAGAACTGGCTCCGACCCGGCAAGTGAAGATGGATGACGCCAAACAGATCGTGGTCCGCTGTGTGCCGGTCAAGGGACGACGCACAAAGTTTCGCGCCGCAGTTGAATTGGACCTTGGCGGTGATCGTATGGTTGTCGCCCGAACCTGTGAGCCGCGTCGCAAACAGGAATCTGCCATTGCAAAAGCATCTGCCCTGGCCGACCCGCTCGCGTCGGCACTTCGCGTCCCCGTCTCGCTGGAAGGTTGGACCGATGACGCCGTTTAGTGCATCCCGGTAATCACAACCCGAACGCGCGAGTTTTGAAGTTGCGTTTTATGCGGGTCCTGCCATTGCTAATGAACCCAACTGTTACCTTAGTGAACACGAATGGACCAGGCATCACCGTTGGTGTCTAGCCTTCAGGCGATTCCCTGTCGCTGCTACGCAGCGACAA
>JAGQPO010000068.1 GCA_020426665.1 Planctomycetales bacterium | reverse complement strand
CCGGGTGCGTCGGATCACTACTTTGCATTCGGTCCAGGCAACAATGCCGGATGGATTCCTCTGGTCGGCGACTGGAACGGAGACGGTACCGACACCATCGGTTTGTACCAACCGGATATCTCGCTGTTTCATCTGAAAGATTCCTTTACTCCCGGCGCATCGGACCACTACTTTGCGTTCGGTCCCGGTGGCAATGCGGGTTGGATTCCAATGGTCGGTGACTGGAACGGCGACGGCATCGACACGATCGGGCTTTACGAACCAGAGTTCTCACGCTTTCATCTGAAGGATTCATTCACTCCGGGGGCATCAGACTATTACTTCGCCTATGGCCCGGGCGGAAACGCCGGATGGACTCCGCTTTCGGGAGATTGGGATGGACCGTCGGACGCTCCGGTCTCAAACAACGATCCGCCGGCCCAGGGCCAACGGGTTGCCGTGCAATCGGCGCCGAAATTCGAGGCTGATTTATGGGTGCCAAAAACCAACACCATCAATATCGACGGTGCCGACTCGAATGAGCTGATTGACGAGGCGGACTCGATGATTGTGGATGATGAGAACCAAGACGCGTCAGCCATCGACGACGTCCGTGCGTTGACGGTTGACGACGCGTCGCTTCGATTGTTCGACCAGGTTTGGCAAACATGGGAATAAAGTCGCTGATCGCTCCGCGATCATTGCGATTTGATCGCGGAGTGATCAACGACTCAAAAAAAATGGGACCGGCTGATCACCGGTCCCATTCTAAATTCGTTAGACCAATTGTTAGGGCAATTCGATGGTTTTCAATGCCAGCGTGCCTTTGACGTCGACGATTGCGACTGCGTGGCTTGCATCCAATTTGTCCATTTGCTTGATGCCGGCGAGCGATTCAATGGTCTCGAATGGTTGACCGGCGGTACCGCCGTTGCCAACGCGCTCGGTCAGTCCATCCCGCTGGGAGATCCCGTCTGTGCTGATCTTCATCGTTCCGCGAGCTGAATTGTTCATCAAGATCGATGTCTTGCCGTCCTTTTCGTAAACAACCATATCCAAGGGCTGGTTGCGGTTGCCCAATTCAGCAACGGTTGTGCCACGGACCTTGTCGGATCCGTCGAGTGATTTCACAGGGAAACGGACCAGCGGTGTGCAGGTAAAACCGGCCAGTAAACTGGGTTCGCCGTCAACGACCAACGGCAGGAACGTTTGAATCGTCGCGTCCTCCACACGGCCATGTGCGGCGTGGAAAATGTCGACACTGGTCGTGACGCTGTTTTCGGCAAACGGAAACGGCATTTCGATCACGCGCGAGGGTGAATCGCCGGCGGACAATCCAGACACCATGACCTTGCCTTCAAAAAACGCGAGGTCGGTGATCGATGAATTGCGGCGGTTGCGGTTTCGGCCGCCTTGATTGTTGTCTTTGTCTTCCGGAGCGTTCGGAAGCACTTTGGAAGCATGGTAGATCTTGTCCAAGTTGACTTTTGAAATCTTGCTGTCGCCATCGACCTTGACCAAATGGACTTGCCCACCGGCGGTTACGCTTAGAAAGACGCTGCCGGAATCGGGATTCACGGCCAGTTCACCGATCCCGACGTTTCCTTCCAAATGAAGTGCCGACTTGACCGCGGCTTGCAAGTCGCTGATGTCGGGCTGGCCGGATCCTTCGCGACTGTCCTCGGTTGCGATCGCGTAAACAGTTGCTGCTTTGGGATCACCGACCAACAGCACGCCCGACGTCGCAAAGGTCATCGGTCCAACCGACTGCAACTCGACCGGCCCCAGCGACATTCCGACCGGACCAGCGATTACATTGGGAGCAACGAATAAAAACGCAAGGCAACACGCCGCAATGGTGTTGCTTGGTTTGAACTTCAAACGCATGGTAGAATCCTCGAACTGTTGGAGGCGGGAAAGAAAGCAGGAAAGGGATCAGCAAGCCCATACAATAACGGATCGAAAGGACACCGTGCTAAACAATTGCTGCAGAATCAAGTGTCCCAAGATCGAAACATCGCAAAGTGGAACCCGAATCTGGTGAAATGGTTCCGAATGGTATCCGTGAAACGCCAAGAGTATTCCAAATGAAGAACGAAAACCGAAATCACTGTGTTCCATTAGCCCAGAACCGGACGGTCTCGCGCCGTGACGCAATCATCGCCGGGCTGACGGCGACCGGAATTGCAGCCGCGGCGTCGACAAATGCTCAGGAGTCACAGGCCGGGGGTTCCCGGCAAACGCCCGTTACTGGAGCAAAGGACGATCGCAAGTCGTCGCCGAGACGGTTTCGCGCCAAGAAGTCAATCAACCAGTGGGCATTTCCCTACCCTGATCGGATGTCCCTAAAGGAGTGTTTCCAGCTGGCCAAGGACGCGGGTTTTGATGGGATCGAGTTGAATTACGATTTAGACAACGACCTTTCACCCAAGGCGTCCGCCAAGGATCTTGTGGCGATCCGGCAAATGGCAGACGACATCGGAATCGAAATCAGCGGTTTGTGCTCGTTTCTTTTCTGGCCTTACCCGTTATCCAGTCTGGATTCATCCAAGCGGAACCGCGGAATCGAATTGGCCGGGCTGATGGCCGACGCTGCGGCGACGATGAGAGTCGAAAACTTGCTGGTCGTTCCCGGCGCGGTGCATATCCCGTGGCGTGACGATCACACGCCCGTTCCGAACGACAAGTGTGAATCTCTGGCACGCGAGGCGGTGGGGAAACTTGTCGGCGGCGCGGAAAAGAAGGGCGTCTCGCTGAATATGGAGAACATTTTCTTCAACGGTTTCTTGATGACGCCCATGGAAATGAATGACTTCGTTGACAGCTTTGGCAGCGATCACGTTCAAGTCCACTTTGATACAGGCAACATTTCGATGTTCCAATTTGCCGAACACTGGGTTCCCATTCTCGGCAAACGCACCAAAAACATTCACTTCAAAGAGTACACGAAAAAGGGAACGGATTACTCACTGGAGACCTTTCGTCCACTGCTTGACGGCACGACAAACTGGCCAGCCGTGATGGATGAATTGGACAAAGTCGGCTACGACGGCTACGTGACGTTCGAGTACTTCCACCCCTATCCGCACTATCCCGAGGCGTTGATCTATCAAACCTCTGATTCGCTGGACCGAATCTTGGGAAGGGTCTAGTGCTTTATTCCAACTAAGGACTGGCGTTTCGACGGTAGCGGAAGTCGTCACGACTTTCGGCGATTCCTAACTCCGCCACGAAACTCTTGACGAGTTCCGCTACGGTAAAATTGACGAGTTTCGCTTCCGTAAAATCGAGTTGGAAAGTAGGACTAGATTATTCCTTCTATCAACTTTCCGTCGTCGGTCGCGCTGGTCGGACTGCCGAAGTCCGTGATGTAGTCGCGTTGGGCGTCGACGCCCAGCATCGTCATCAACGTGTACATCAGATCGGCCACGCTGCTGGGCGAGTCACTGTGATCGCGCCCGTCGGTTCCGGTTGAACCGATCACCTTTCCGCCGACGGAGTGTCCGGCAAGAGTGACTGGAATCGCTTGCGGATAGTGGTCACGACCGTTCTGGCCATTGATCAATGGAGTGCGCCCGAACTCGCCCATCCACAAGATCAGCGTGTCATTCCACAAACCACTCGATTTCAAATCCTGCATTAATGCGATCCAGGCGGGTTGGAGTTGTTGGCACAATCGAGTCACCGCCGGAAAGTTTCCGACGTGCGTGTCCCACCCCGGCATTTGAACTTCAACGTACTTCACGCCCGTTTCCAGCAGTCGTCGGGCGACCAGGACATTGCGTCCGAATTCGCTGTCTCCATAACGATCCCGTGTCAAGGTATTTTCGGCGGAGAGATCAAGAGCATCTGCGAATGGAGAATTCAACAGTCTTTGAAGGGATTCGATTTGATCGGCGCGCCGACCGAGAGCAGTATCGCGACTACGGCCAACAAATCGTGCGTTCAGTTCGCCGATCAACTCAAGGCGGTTGCTGCGTCGTTGCACACGACGGATCGTTTCCGTCGTGCTCTTCAAGTCACTGATGACAAACGGCCCGTGAGTGGTGCCCATAAAAGCCGGACCAAAGGCTTGATTACCCAGAGTCACGAATCCGGGTACATCCTGTGTACCAAATCGATTGGACACGAATGCACCAAGGCTCGGCCGTGGGAACGAATCAATTCGTTCAAATCCGGTGTGCAACAAATGGGACGCCCGCTCGTGTTCGCCTTGCGTTGATCCGACGGACCTTAGCAAACACAGATCTTGGGCGTGCCCGGCAAGCGATGACAATGACTCGCACAGCGTCATGCCCGGGACGTTTGTTGCGACTGCGGACATCGGGCCCCCGGTTTCCGTTCCCGGCTTGGGGTCAAAGGTGTCAATTTGGCTGGGGCCACCCTGCATCCAAAGTGTGATGCAACGTTGGTACGGAGATGAATTTCGCCCATCGTCGTTTCCATTTCCTCTGCGAGCGACCAGGCCGCCAAGCCAGGTCGAAATCCCCGCCGCAGACGCGGTTCGAAAAAGTTGTCGACGATCAAAACGGCCGGTATCTATCATCAGTTGGACCGAAGGATAAAGAGAGTTTGTCCTTAATGGCAAAAAACGAATTCATTGCAATGAAGCAAGGCGTACATCAGGTCGCTGGCGGAGACATCCTGCATCCGCTCGCGTTCCCAATCGCCAGGCCGGCGCGATAGTGTTGAAAGAAAGATTGAATCGATGTCACCGTACGCATCATCCGTGTCATCAGAAAGTTCTTGCAGTAAGCCCTGGCTGGTTCTCTGCAGTGATAACGGATCTGTGGCGGCGGATTTCGTCGCCGCACGTCCCGTGTATTCCGTCGCAAGTGCATTCAAGGATTCGGGTGAAGGTAAATCACGATTCAGGATCCGCGCGTAGGAAACAATCAATTGCTCCGGCTGCAACGGGCGCGGCCGTCTGGACGCAAAGGTTTCGATCGAACTGGTTTGGGATGGACTGTCGATTTGCGATTCGGTTCTGGCATACGCGTCGCTGATGCAAATGGTGCGAATCAATCGACGCAGATCATAACCTTGGCTGCGAAGCTGATCTGCCAAGGCGTCATGCAGCGCCGGTACGCTTGCCGCAGAGGTTTTACTGAGTCCGTCAACCGGATCAACAATGCCCCGCCCCATCAACAATTGCCAAACGCGATTGCCCATCGCCCGTGCAAAAGGCCGGCAGCGGACCGTCATCAACGCCATCTCGCGGCGCCACGCCGCAGTGCTTGGTCGTGCACCGGTCAAGAACCTTGGCAACTCGTCGCGTGGGTTTCCCGTTGCGCCGGAATCAGTTAATTCATAACCTCCGGAAACTTCGCGGATTTGAATCGTGCGAAAAAACTGTCGCATCGCAACGTAATCGTCTTGTGTCCACCGATCCTGGGGATGATCGTGACACCGGGCGCAATCAAGTTGCACTCCCAAAAAGATTCGGGAGACCGGAGTGACCGGATCGTCTCGATTTGCCACCAGGAAATTGACGGGCCCATCGAGCGCCGTTACGCCTTCAGCCGAGATCAAATCAAATGCGATTTGGTCCAGCGGTTTGTTTTCCCGTAACTGGATTTCCATCCATCGTCTCAGTGCCTCGCGGTTGGATTGGTTGCTTGTGCCGCGACCAACCAGAACGGTCGTCCAAAGTTGCGACCAGTATCTGGGAAACGCGTCTGACCGAATCAGTTCGTCGACGACGTCGGCTCGATTGGACTTGGATTCAAATTGCTTGATCTCGTCAACTGTTGGAACTCGGCCGATCAGATCCAAACTGACACGTCGAAGAAATGTGAGGTTTTCACACGTTTCGCTCTCGACAATTCCTGCAGCACGATGCGCCGTCGCCAGAATCGAATCGATTTGTGCATCGTCCGCGTCGGCAACGGTTGCTCGTTGGCCGATCAGTGCCGCAATCACAATCGCGAGCGTGCAAGAGTTTCGGTGACGAATCATTTTGGATCGTGGGGTTCTAAATCAATCCGAGTAACGAAATGTCTAGAAATCGTCTTTCGACAACTCGGCTTCCAGTTCCTTTGCGCGTTGTGCAAGCCTACCGACAGCTTCGGCGCGGTCGGGGCGGACGGTCAATTGGTTGGTGGCTTCATCAACCGTGAACAGTTCTCTTGCCAATTCATCGAGCGATCGGACTTGATCTTGCTCTGCGGATCGCCGAATTTCGGACAGCAACAGCATTCGTCCTGGGCCGCCTAGAGATTCGGCCAGCTGACGATCCTGCATCGAATCGCAAACTTCGTCGACACGCCGCAGGTATCGCCTGATCGTGCGACTGGCCGTTAACAGTTCTTGTGCTTTTACGCTAACTTGTGCGGCCATGTCATCGCGTACTCGCAAGCCATTGTTTCCTACCGGTTCCAAAGATTGCGAGATTTGTCCCGTCACTTGTTTGCTGAGATCAAATTCGGCATAGGGGATATCCGCGGCAGCTTGAAACGCGATGACGCCGGTTCTCAGTTGCGTCGCCAATCGGGCGGTGGTCGGGTCGGACGTGTCGACGGAGTCCGCGATTTGCATCATTCGCTCGCGGACGGCATCCACACGTTGGCTTGCTCTGCCAACCGATTCCATCAATTCGTTGATCCCACGCCACGCTTCTTCGTTGTCGATGACCAGCCCCTTTGGCGTGTCACGGGAAACCTTTTCCAATTGATCAAACAGTCGATCGACCGCTTCGGAAACAAAATCCGAGTCGTCTTTGGTGACTTGCATCGCGACGATGGCAGCTGCCGCGGGATCTTTCATAGCGGCGACAAAATCTTTGTGACGTTGGTCCACCAGAGCGAACTCGTCGGCAAACGCGGGCAACTCCTTGCGCAGCCTTGCCGCAACCTCGGTCGCCTTTTCGAATCGTTCGATCTGACGGATTTGTTCGCCGGAAAGAGTGGGAATCACCACCATCTTGTCGCCCTTGCGGACCAAGATTTTTTCCAGTGCCTTGCCGAGAAACAGATCGATCGGATCACTGCGGCCGTCGAATTCGCCAAGCACGATCGCAAACCCCGCGTGTTCATCCGTCATGATGCGGCGAGCCATTTCGTTGACTTCGCTTGAATCGTCCAAGCGGTCCGCGATCAATTTCATCTCTTTGTGCATCTCATCCAGCACATTACCCAGTTGTTTTGATCGCTTCACCCATGATGCCGCGGTTGACTTGCTCTGTTCTCGCAAGATCAGTTTGCCGTTGCTGGTCGTTTCGAAGTGTTTCTTCACGAATCTAGGAATGGCCTCGTCACGAGCTTTCTCGCGTTCTCTCTGCTCCAGCTGATCCACCGCTCCGGCGAACGCAACCTGTCCAGATTCTGTCGCCAGCAACGCGTTCAACTCCGCCGTGAGTTTGTCGTCTGTATTGAGTCGCCCGCGGAGGGATTGAAGTTGGTCTTTCGAATCAGCCGACAAAACACGCAATCCAGGCCGCTCGTCGGACGGTGTCGCCGAGCCGTCGCCATCGGCAGGTGCAGCAACCAGTCTGAATTGAACGGTCGAAATGGCCATCAAACCGGCGGCAAGCAACACCAAAAACAATCGTTTCATCACAGAATCTCCGCGGGGCGAGGACTTAAGAAGACGTGTAACGCGCTCCGTCAGCGGCGGCGCGGCCATCGATTGAACTCCCACGCCACGAATCACACGCGCGTCCGGGATCGCCTGGCTTTCGGCAAATTCAACAAGTTGCACCAAACTTGATGCGAGTCCCTTTGCGGCGGCCGGATCCGTTTGGGTCAGCCATTCGTCGCACAACCACTCCGCCGATTCTTCGTAGCGACGAACGCACCACCACGCGGCCGGGTTCCACCAGTGCAATGACGCAGCGGTCCGCGCGATCAATTGACGCCAGACATCGTGGCGACACAGGTGTGCGAGTTCGTGAAGCAAGACGCCGCGCCGCTGGTGTTTTGAAAGCGAACTCCAATAACGATGTGGGACGACCAGCGAATATCCTTGCGGTCGGCGCACCAACATCGGTCCCGCTGATTGTGACACCAACATTTCCGGTGCCACACGGCCGCGCAGACGACATGCTTCAGCCCATTCCGATTGCCATGACTCGGGGGCGCGATCAAGACGGTCGATCGTTCGACAGAGGCCGCGATAACGAAGGAAGCCACGCAAAACGACGACCAAAAATCCAGTCAGCCAAATCGACACCACGGCCGCGACGAGATGATCGACCCCAATATCAACTCCCGGGATAGACATCCTCGTGGGTGTTGTCGACGTCAGCCAAAGGCCCTGTTCTGCCCGATCAGAGTCGCCCGATGTTTTCGTCCAAGTCTGATCGTCGGCGGTGATCACCGCCGACGGGATTGCTCCCGCAAATGTAACGCTCGATTGCAGCGTCGCCGCAGGCGTCGTGTTGTCCAACCAAGGCAACTCCACCGGCAAGCGGAATAACATTAGCCCTTGCAGGATCACACAGAACAACACAGCCTGTCGCAAACGTGGCGTCACAATATTTAATCGACGCAATAAAAACGCCACCAATCCACACGCAATCGTTAGCATCACCGTCGCATTGACAAGACACTGTAGTAACGTGTTCATGATCGACGGCCTCCATTGCGACTTCCCGATTTGCGTCCCGTTTTCTGATCGCCGTCGGGGTTCTGTTCGGCGTCTTGAATCAGACGCTTAAGCTCTTGAAGTTCTTCGCGACTGATTTGGCGATCCTGCATCAATTGGGCGACCAAGGGAACGACACTGCCGCCGGAGAGCTTTGATATGAATTGATCCAGATGCCCGGCTTGGGCCTGCTGGCGATCGATCGCCGCACTGTATTCCGCCGGACGCCCCGTTTTGGATGCCAGCCCCTTGTCGACCAACCGATTCAACC
>JAGQPO010000067.1 GCA_020426665.1 Planctomycetales bacterium | reverse complement strand
CATCGCGTGCAAGGCGGCGGTAAAGGCGGGCGATCCACTTTCACCAGAAGAAATCGGGGCGTTGTTGGAGCAGCGGGACATGTACAACGACACCCACCATTGCCCACACGGTCGGCCAACCGCCCTGTTTTTCAGCCGCGATGAATTGGATCGAATGTTCGGCCGACTGGGGCCGCGGGCGCGCGCCACGAATTCGCAGGGCTAACGGGGACGCCGCCCGCGCGCTAGAATACCCGAGCACTGGAATACCCCTGCGTTATAAAACCGGTGCGTTATAAAACCGGTGCGCTAAAAAACCAGTGCGCTAGAATGTCAGTCCGCCAAAACACGGGCGTTATCCATCTTTATTGGCGAGCGTGATGCAAAACGAACCCACCATCATCCTGTCGGGAACCGACCCGGATCTGCCGCGGAATCTGCCGACGGGGATTCGCCGATACTCCGGGCTCCGCGAGATCGCCAAGGGCGGGAACGGCGTTTTGCATGCCGCGTTCGACCCCGTCACCGGCCGCACCGTCGCGATCAAGTCATTACATATCGACCATCGGAATGTTCCCAACGAACGACGACGGTTGCTTCGTGAAGCACGCGTCACGGCTCAATTGCAGCACCCCAATACCATTCCGGTTTATGAAATCGGTAACGATTTGGTCCACGGAATCTACTTCACCATGAAGCTGATTTCGGGCGAGAATCTATTTGAGATTTTGAAACGTATCGCCCGTGGTGACACCGACGCGATGCTGGCCTACCCCTCGGTTCGCCGTATCAGCGCCTTGTCCGACGCCTGTCTTGCACTGGCCTATGCGCATGCCCGCGGAGTGATTCATCGCGACGTCAAACCCGAGAACATTTGGCTCGGCAACTTTGGCGAAGTCTATTTGTTGGATTGGGGAACCGCAAAGGTCTGGGGATCGATGGACGACCAAACGGTGACCCGCTACGACGCGTCGAAACTGCAGCAGGTCGAAGACGAGCAACAACTTTTGACGTTGACCGGTGGTGGCCAACGCCCGGGAACGCCTCTTTACATGTCGCCTGAACAAATTCAAGGAACGCGAACCATCGACGAACGAAGTGATATCTTTAACGTCGGCGTCTGCATGTATGAATTGCTTGCGATTCGCGAACCGTTCCGCGGTGCCAACATCGACCAAACGTTTCGAAATATCATTTCCGGCGAAGTCCCGCCGCCCAGCGAAAAAGCACCCGAGCGAAGGATTCCCAAAGCCGCTGACGAAATCGTCATGCGAGCCCTGGAAAAGAAACCTCAGGACCGTTATCAGACGATGCGTGAAATGGTCGACGACATCGAGACTCTGCTTCCCCAATTGGAACAAGGCTGATCGGACTCAATGTGTGGAATCACAGGATCAGTTTGGCAGAGTGAAACGTTATCGATTGACCCCGCGCTGCTGCGTCGGATGACCGATGCGATCACGCACCGCGGCCCCGACGACGATGGGCATTGGATCGACAATCACCAACGCGACGGACAAGGTCGGCAATATGGCGTGGCGTTGGGTTTCCGTCGACTGTCGATCATCGACGTCCAGGGCGCCGCGCAACCGATGCCCAGCGAAGACGGCGGCGTTCAGATGGTCTTCAACGGCGAAATCTATAATTACAAAACGCTACGTCGGCGGCTGGAAGGCAGTGGACATCAATTCGCGACCGATGGTGACGGTGAATCGATCGTCCACCTGTACGAGGATTTGGGAACAGATTGCTTCGCCGAACTAAACGGCATGTTCGCGATCGCCATTTGGGAATCACGCCGCAGCCGACTTGTTCTGGCACGAGACCGGATCGGTCAGAAGCCATTGTATTACGCCGTGACCGGCGATCGACTGGTTTTTGGCAGCGAATTGAAATGTTTGGCCGCTGTGCCGGGTGTGTGCAACGAGATTGATCCGGCGGCGATCGACGAATTTTTGACCTATCAATACGTTCCGCATCCGGGCACCATCTGGAAGGGCGTGCGAAAACTGCCGCCAGGACATTTCGCGGTCTTTGAAAAAGGCCAATTGTCCGTCCACCGGTACTGGGACTTTGACCCCACCATCGAAGTCTCGATTTCACACGCCGACGCCGTGGATCGGTTGCGTGAACTGCTGTCTGACTCGGTGAGACTGCGACTTCAAAGCGACGTGCCACTTGGAACGTTCCTGTCCGGAGGAATTGATTCGTCGTTGATCACTGCGATCGCCCAACAGCAAAAGGGTGATGAGCCGATCCGAACATTCAGCATCGGGTTTCCGATTTCCGATTTTGATGAAACCGGCTACGCGGCGCAAGTTGCCCAGCATCTGGGGACGAATCATCAACGCTTTGAAGTTCAACCCAGTGGTGTCGACATCATCGACAAACTGGTTTGGCACTTTGACGAACCCTTCGGCGACTCGTCCGCCGTTCCAACCTGGTACCTGTCGGAACTGACGCGTCGCGAAGTCACGGTCGCGTTGTCAGGCGACGGAGGCGACGAATTGTTTGCCGGTTATGATCGGTATCGCGCGCTGTGGTTAAGTGTACGATTGAGACGAATGTTCCCGATTCACAAGGCGCCGGGAATCGGTCTGATCCAGCGTTTGCCCGACAACAACAAACAGTATTCGATCACGCGCCGCGCGAAACGATTCTTCGAAGCGCTGGGGCAACCCGAAGCGAGACGCTATCTGAATTGGTTGCAGATCTTTCCGGAGCGAATGCGCGGCGATCTTTACACCGATGAGTTTGTCGAACGACTGCCGGGCGAGGATCCGTTCGAATTCCTGAGCTCGATCTGGGACCGCAGTGAAGGACGCGACGTGGTCACTCGGGCATCGATCACGGACATGCTGTCGTACCTTCCTTGTGACCTGTGCACCAAGGTTGATATTTCATCGATGGCCCATTCGTTGGAGGTTCGTCAGCCGTTGTTGGACTATCGAGTCGTTGAATTCGCCGCCTCGCTGCCGGTGGGCATGAAGTTTCGCGGGCGGCGCGGAAAACTTTTGCTGCAAGACAGCTTCGGATCAATGATTCCCAAGTCAATCTTCACTCGCAAGAAGATGGGTTTTGGGATTCCCATCGGAGCCTGGTTCCGCAACGAATTAAAGCCGATGGTCCACGACACGTTGTTGTCCGATGACGCCAGGATCGCACCGTATTTCCGCCGTGAGGTAGTGGAACGTCTGGTCGGCCAACATGAGCGAATGGAAAACAACCACGGCTACCGGCTTTGGAATCTGTTGATTCTGGAGAAGTGGCTGCGACAGTGGGTGGGTTGATCTTGTCGACGGACTGGAAGTCCGTCGTACTCCCAAAATCGATCTGTTCGTAGCGTTATTGTCCGACGAAACAAAAAACGCCGATGGCGGGGGGACCATCGGCGTTTTGAACCGGAAGTGATTAGCGATCAGGACGTCGCTCTAGAGGATCGCACGTGTCAAGCACTCTTGGTGGTAGGCATCTGGAAAAGCTTTTGCTTCCCGGCGACCACGTCCTCATCAATCGTGTACACCTTGCCTTCTTCTTGCTCGGGCAATTCGTACATGATATCCAACATCACTTCCTCCAAGATTCCCCGCAGACCTCGGGCACCGACGCCTTTGATGAGGGCCTTTCGGGCAATCTCGTGCAGTGCTCCATCGGTAAAGTTCAGCTCGCAATTCTCCATTTGGAACAGCGCCTGAAACTGTTTCGTCAAAGCATTTTTCGGTTCACGAAGCACTTGAACCAAACCTTCTTCGTCCAGTTCTTGCAGGTAGCTGACCACCGGCAATCGACCGACCAGTTCGGGAATCAATCCGAATTGCATGACATCTTCGACTTGAATCTCGGCGACCAGTTCACTGTCGGACTGCTCATTGAGCCGGCCCGCGCCTTCGCCGAACCCGAGGGTTTTGTGACCGAGTCGATTGCGAATGATGTCTTCGATACCGACAAAGGTCCCGCCGACGATGAACAGGATGTTGCTGGTGTCCAGTTGGATGTACTGTTGCTCGGGATGTTTGCGGCCGCCTTGCGGTGGCACATTGGCAACGGTGCCTTCCAACATCTTGAGCAGACTTTGTTGGACGCCTTCGCCGGAAACATCTCGGGTAATCGAGACGTTGCCGCCCGTCTTCCCGATCTTGTCCACTTCATCGATGTACAAGATACCGCGCTGGGCAGCTTCGACATCAAAATCGGCGGCGTGCAAAAGTTTCAGCAACAGGTTTTCGACGTCTTCCCCGACGTAACCGGCTTCGGTCAGCGTGGTGGCATCGCCGATCGCAAACGGCACATCCAACATGCGTGCCAGAGACCGAGCCAGCAATGTCTTGCCGCTGCCGGTTGGACCGACCAACAAGATATTGCTCTTTTCGATTTCGACATCGCTGGTGCCTTCCCAATCACTGGTCAATCGCTTGTAGTGATTATGAACTGCGACGGCCAGAACACGTTTTGCGGCACGCTGGCCGATCACGTATTCGTCCAAGTGTTCGACGATTTTCCGTGGGGACGGGATATCGCTGAACAGTTGTTTGGTCGGTCCACGACGACGCTCTTCCTGTTCCAAGATCGATTGGCACAGCTCGATGCATTCGGCGCAAATGTACACGTCGCCTGGCCCTTCGACCAATGGACCGACGTCACGGTAACTCTTGCGACAAAAGGAACAGAAGGCATTCTTTTTGTTGGATGAGCCACTGCGAGTGGTGGTGCTGTTATCCTTGACGGGCATAAACGACTCCTTATGCGCTATTCAAGACTTGTCCGAACGATTGACCGCGTAGGGAGTGCTTCGCCAGGCGTGAGCTTCGTCACGTCTGGCCAAACGCTACGCATCCAGTCGAAAGGTCGGGACAAGCCGTATGAAAGCTTCAAACGGTTCGGCCCACAGTCCAAGCATCTCTTTCGCGTCATTGCTGGGAAGAAGATGAGTGATCATATGATTGATCATCTGCTTCCGAGCGGGAGGTGATTTAAAAGAGTCGTCCTTAACGGATGCTTAGACCCTGGTTGGTAAACTAGTGGGTAAAATGGTTTCCGAAGCCGATTGCCCAGGGAATTTTGGGAGGGCCAACTGCGGAAAAGGTCGCATCATGCGTGAAGAAACAAATTGATTCATCATTGAATCAATGGAAGGTTCATTCCGACGAGGATCGTCTCGGTCGTTACGATCCGATTCCCGGTTGGGCTTCGGATCGATTCTCTGGAGCGTCCCCTTCGTCGGTATCGCGGGATGCTGCCTGTATTGTTCGGAATTCCTCCTCGCTGATGTCACCTTTCAAACGCATTTCTTCAAAGTTTAAAAGGCCTTCGGAGGTCGAATCCCAGTCTCCATTGGTGTAGTCGCGCAACCTTGCCACGAGGAAAAATGCCGCGGAAGATAGGATGATCAAAATCAGTAGTCCGAGACCAGCCTTCACTGTCGGATCACTCAATAATTCCATCACCACCGTCTCTTCTGTACCAGCTCGCAGTCCCGTTCGCCTCGTGCCCCGATTGGCCCCCTACGCGATGGACCGTCTTGGTTTGCAGACTGTTTTGGATCGCGTTGGTTCGCATCGCTCGCAACAAATCCATGATACGAGTGTCCAACCAACAGGGTCCAGCAGATTCGCCCTCGTGAAACACTTTTTTCGTGTTTCACGGCGTTTAAGTCAATATTGATCTGTGGCAACGACGATCTGCCACGTTCAACCCCTGACGTCGTCCAGCAGCCGCAGCGCTTCGCGGGCGGACTCTAAACCCATCCGTCCGTGCCCACAGGCGCGGAAGATCGCCGGTCCGCCGAATCCGCTTTCGGTCATGACCTCCCAGACTCGCCCCAAATCAATATCGCCGTGTCCAAACCGTTGGTCGCAATCGCGTTCCAAGTCCGGCTCGCACAGGTAGACACAGCTCAGTCGATGTTGCAGCCGCGCCAACCGGGCGCCGATCGGAAACTCGCCGCCCAGCAACATTTCCCCGACATCGGCCGCCAAACCGAGTGACATGTCCGCATTTAGCCATTGGCCGAATCGCTCAAAGTGCGCGACCGTGGCAATCGCGTGCTCGGACACCGGACGCAGCGCAAGATTCACGCCGAACGATTGGGACAGTTTTGCCAGCGGCTCGATGGCGTCGGCCAACCGCTCCAGAGTTTGTTCGCTGTGGTCTTCATCACTGGGCGCCTGCCGGCCTCGTGGATGAACACGTCCGGTGGAAAACGTGATTGCCAACGGACTGAATTCGGCGGTCCGCCGAATCCAATCCTGGATTTGCTCCTGGGCCCTTTGGCGCACCTCCGCATCGGCACTGGCCAATGAATACGAATCGATCCAGTCGGGGTCACTGTAATACGGCGCGTCCAAGTCGATGACGATCGAGACCGAGTTCTCCTTGGCGGCCGCAGCGATCTGGGCGGTCGCCGTATCGAACCATGGCGATTGCAGATCCCAGCCGCCACGGCAGGGGCGAATCGCAATCGCGCCGAATCCAAGCGCTGCAAGTTTCGGGATCAGTGTCGCGGGGTCATGAAATTCAAGACTGCTGCAATGAAATCCCGGCGTCATGATCAAGTCACCCGTAAATGCATCGACAACAAAATGGCCGGAACAACCAACGCAAAAATGACCAGCCCCCACATCTGACCGGCCCCCAAGAATGCGAAGGACGCTGCGAGCGGGATGATTGTCAAAATCGCGGCGCGAATCGTGTTTCCGATTGCCGCAGGCTGGGGATCCATTTGGACCCGAAAACCCCGCAGCGCGATCGGTGACACGATCAACAGAATCAACGTCGCAAACTGACCGCCCGGACGAATCGCCCAACCGGCGCGCTGCGCCGGCTCGGACAATCCCGGTGCGACAGCCAACATCAACGCGCCGATCATCATTACAACGAATCCGGTACGCACGTTCATCAGGTGACCGCCGATCGCTTCGTCACGCGCCAATGTGGTGATGCCCATCACATAGATGCCAAACCCGAAGGCAATCGCCAGCAAGTAACGCGGGATCTCGGGGAAACCATCCACAACGGACAACAGCGGCGAAGCCCCCAGCAGAACGCTGAGTACACGGCATCCGCCCATCGCCGCCGGCGCGATCGGAGTCGGTTTAAGCGGACCGTCGTAGGCGACGATCATCCCGGCCAGCGCTACACCGATCGCAGCGGGAAACCACGTTTCCTGTTGATTGACGCCGGGAACAAATCCTGACGCAGCCGCCAGAACAACACCCAAAACCAACAATCCCCATCCCGCTTTTCGCGCCGCCCCCAGCGTGATGGCGCCGCTGGGGATCGGGCGATTCTTTCGTTCGATCGTGTCCTTTTCGACATCAAAGACGTCGTTCAAAACCATTCCGGACCAATACAGGGCGACGCCGGCGGCCAACACCAGCGCAAATCGCCCCATCGGGAATGGACCACCGGCGACCAGTAAAAAGGCCGCACCGACGTCGGCCAACACGGTGCAAACGTTGGGCAGCCGCACCAATTGCATCCAAGCGATGATCGACGAAGCACCGCTCGACGGATGCTCAGTCGATGGATCAACGGCGGACAACGAATTGTCCGCACGGGTTGGGTCGCCGTCCAAGTTACTTGTCGCTTGGTGCTTCGTCGGACTTTGTTTCTTCTGATTTTTCCTCGCCGGCCTTTTCCAAGTCAGACTTCAATTCGTCCAGAAACAAATTCATCCGCTTGCTCATCGTTCGCGAATCCTTGGATGATTCAACGGCTTTCTCTTGGGCGGCGATCGCTTTTTCGAGCGAGTTGTCGATCGTATGCAACCGCGCGATGGCTTCGTAAATCATCGCCTTGTTTTCGTCGTCGACCGCGTCGAGTTCTTTTTCGAGTGCGGGGATCGTCTCGGCGGCCAACGGCCCGGCGTTACCGCCGTTTTGTGTGATTCCGTACAAGGTCATTGCGTATTGATAAACGGCTGCCGGGCTGCCGACTCGCGATTTCAGGTCTTCGCGGTAGAAGTCAAAGTCGGCCTTTGTCGCTTGGTTGGTCATCAAATTGAACTGGTGCTGGATCATCTGCCAGCGCTCTTTCATTTCCGGATCTTTCGATGTCGCAATTTGTTGCTTCAACATCTCGCCCGCTTCGTCATATCGACCACGACCGGCAAGTTGCGCGAATTGTTGGACCGCTTCTTTGAATGCCTCTTTTTGTTTTTCGGCTTCCTTGAATGCTTCGCGATCCCAGCTGCCATCAACAACGGCCGCCAATGGTTCGTCAAGCTCCATCGGGTGACCGATCCATTCGATCAGCCCGGTCTTGCCGACGATAAAGGAGGTCGGAATACCGTTTTGGTTGGACGCCTCCATATAGTCCGCTCCAGATGAACCATCGGGATCGGCGGTTAAGGTGTAGGCCGCCGTGACTTCGGCGAAAGTGCCTTCCGCTTGTGGATGGGGTTGATCCAATTTGTTCTCGACGGTTTCTACGTCTTCGTCAGTGATACTGATGATTTGAACATTCTTGTTGCGGTACTTCGTTTGCAACTCCGACAGATGCGGCATGCTGGCGACGCACGGCGGGCACCAGGTCGCCCAAAATTCGACCACGTACACGTTGCCCTTTTTAAACTTGGTGACCTTGGGGTCGTTTTCGTGGAAGTAGTGGGCGATATCCAGTGCTGGTGCATTGGACCCGATTCCGAGTGTCGGTTCTGCGTCGGCCGGGCGGAGCGACAATGCGGCAACAGCTGCACAGCATACAAGGATCAGGGCGATGCGTTTCATCAGTGTTTTATTAATCTGTCTGGAGGAAGATGGGGTGGGCACAGAACTGCTGCATTCTACGCCCGATGACGAAGATGTCAGAGGCCGATTCAGCGATTCGCTGTCTTGATCGAGGCAATTCACGTTTCTGTCGAAGGATTGATCTATCGAAGGACGGACGGTGAAACCGCGTGCCGACAAATAAAAGTGGTGCTGTCAGGCTAATGTATTTTCGGGTCGATGGCCCGACGGGCCATCAGCGGCAAGAATCATACTCGCCAACCAATCCCGATGACGCGGAATTTTGGTCGAAACAAAACGTTCGGCGCGGGGTTCACTCGCCCGACGCGATCTCTTCGCACGGGCCTCTTTTATCGATCGGGGACTTTGCCGCCCCGACCCCACTCTTCCGGAGCATTCTCGTGATGACCAAAAAACTATTTCACCGACCTGAAACCCAGGTGCGCAACCGATTGTTATCGGTTGCCTTGGTTGCGGGAAGCCTTGCGGCCTGCGCACCGGTCGTGATTTCCGCGGATTGGACACGTTTTTTGGGCCCCGATGGTAAATCCATCAGCACCGATTCGGCCAAGATTCCGGAAACCTGGAGTGACACCGAAAACGTTCGATGGAAGGCGGAACTGCCCGGCGCCGGCGTTTCCAGCCCGATCGTCGTCGGCGGAAAGCTGTTCGTGACCAGCTATTCGGGATACGGCATGGGTGGTGAAAATGAGAAAATCGAGGATCTGAAACGACACCTCAGTTGCTTTGACGCCGCAAACGGTGAATTGAAATGGACCAAGACGGTCGATGCCGTCCAGCCCGAAGACCCCTACCGCGGCGCAGGTGTGCCCGCACATGGTTACGCCAGCCACACGCCGACGAGCGACGGAAAACACGTTTTTGTGTTCTTCGGCAAGACCGGAGTGATCGCGTTTGACTTCGACGGTAACGAGGTTTGGCGGCAAAGTGTCGGAACCGGTAGCGGCCCCATGCAGTGGGGTTCGGCGGCAAGCCCGATCGTCTACACCGCCGGCGACAAATCGATGGTCATCGTCAATGCATCCGACGAAAGTGAAACCCTGTTTGCCTTTGACGCCGCTACGGGAAAAGAAGTCTGGAAAACCGAAGCCGGCAATCTTGCCAACAGCTGGAGTACGCCAAACCTTGTCAAAACCGGTGACGACGTCGATCTGGTGATCATGGTTCCCGGCGAAGTTTGGGGACTGAACCCGGAGACCGGTAAATTGCGCTGGTATTCACGCGGCACGACGGACAATACGGCGTCGGCCAGCCCGATCGCGATCGGCGACACCGTGTTTGCCGTTGGCGGCCGAGACGGCGCAGCGGTTGCCGTCAAAGCGGGAGGGAAAGACGACGTCAATGATTCCAATGTGGTCTGGGATGCCAACATTCCCGGTCGCTTCGCAACTCCGATCGCCCACGACGGACACTTGTACGTCTTCAACGGCGGTGTCTTGACTTGCTATGACGCAAAGACGGGTGATCGCGTCAACCAAAGACGATTCTCCGAAGCCCGGCAAGGCGGCGGGGGTGATCGACCCGGAGGCGGATTTGGCGGCGGCGGATTTGGCGGACGTGCCCCGGGGGGACGCGGACCGGGTGCTGGCGGACCGGGTGGTGGCGGACCGGGTGGTGGCGGACGCGGCGGACGTGGAGGCGGATTCGGCGGCGGACGCAGCACCCAGGAGTACGCCACTCCTGTCCTGGCCGATGGAAAAATCTATGTCGTTGCCCCTGGTGGACAGGTCTATGTGGTCAACGCAACGCCCGAAATGGAACTGCGACAAACCAACAAGCTGACCGACGACAGCGGGTTTTCGGCATCGCCGGCGATCAGCGACGGACGGCTCTACTTGCGCAGCGGCAACAATGTCTACTGCATCGCCGAATAGGGCTAGGAACAACAGAAACGGTCAAACGGCGAAGTTGGCGATTATCGCAACCAAGTTCTTGCGGTACGATGACAAGGAAACCTCGCCTTTTGACCCCGTTACCCAATCGTCCCGACCTTGCTCGCTAGACTTTACGCACGACTTGTCTTCTGGCCCACGCTCGCCTGGAACTATCTTCTCGGGCGAGTGCTCCGGCGTCGCAATTGGTGGGACCGCATCGACGAACATGTGATCGTCGGAGCGTATCCGTTCGCCAGTGATGTCGCATCGCTTCGTGGCGAGGGCGTCCGCGCGGTGGTCAACACCTGTGAAGAATACAGTGGACCACTCAGCGAGTACGATCATCATGGGATTGAGCAGCTTCACATTCCGACGACCGATTTCACGCATCCAAGGTTGCAGGACGTCGAAGCCGCCGTCGAATTTATCCAGAAGTACAAGCTGCAAAACGACAGCGTCTACATCCACTGCAAAGCCGGTCGTGCCCGCAGCGCGACGGTCGCAATGTGTTGGTTGATGAAGTACCGTGGCATGTCGATTGATGAAGCCCAGCAGCATCTGCTCGCCGCCAGACCTCACATCAATTCCAAACTCGCCAGCCGGCCGGTGATTCAACAATACAGCGCCGCACTGAAAGCGGCCAAAAGCGCATCGGGTTTCTTTCCGGCAATCGACGAACCGATCGTTGCCCGGGTTCCTCCGGAAGCTTGAGCGCCACCCGGACGGTCAGGTAGGATGTCGGCAACCACCACCGGTCACCGCACCCGCGTAGCAGGCCTTTCGTCATGACGGACGGATTCAAGAAAACACTGGCAACCCAAACGGGACCGGACGAAGCGACGATCACTACGCTGCGACTATCCATGCTTCCTGGGATCGGCCCGCTGACGTTGACGGCATTGATCGACACTTTCGGGACGCCGGACGCGGTGCTGTCGGCCAGCGAATCAGACCTGGCGTCGGTCCCCGGTGTCGGCCCCAAGATGATTCACACGATCCGCACCGCGTCTGATCATGTCGACACGGAATCGATCATCCAGTGGTGTCGCGACCACGATTGCGACCTGTTGCGCCGGGGCAGCGCCGGGTACCCGAAGCCGCTGGATGATCTGCACGACGCGCCGCCCATTTTGTTTTCGCGCGGCACGATCACGGCAGCCGACGAATTGGCCGTCGCCATCGTAGGCACGCGGCACGGTACGGCTTATGGGACTCGCCAAGCCGACCGCATCGCGTACGGTTTGGCCAAAGCAGGTGTAACGATCATCAGCGGGTTGGCCCGAGGCATCGACGCGGCCGCCCATGAAGGCGCACTCTCGGCGGGCGGGCGAACGATCGCCGTCCTGGGCGGCGGACTGGGCCAGATGTATCCCGCCGAACACGCCGGGCTGGCCGATGCCGTTGCCGCCGACGGCGCGGTCATCAGCGAATACGCGCCACATGCCAAACCGCGTGGCGGAATGTTCCCACAACGCAATCGACTGATCGCGGCGTTGTCGTTGGCGACGCTGGTGATCGAGGCGCCCGACCGCAGTGGCGCGTTGATCACGGCTCGCCAGGCCGGTGAACTCGGGCGCGACGTGCTGGCGCTTCCCGGTCCGGTGACCAGTCGTGCATCGCGAGGCACCAACCAATTGATCCGCGAAGGCGCAACATTGGTGCAAACAGTCGACGACGTCTTGGAATCGCTCGGTCCGATGGCCCGCAGCGTCAAAACAGATGATGGTCACGAAGTCCGCAATCCGTCCGAATTAAAACTCAATGACCTGGAACGCACCGTCTTGGAATCAATCGATTCCTCCAGCACCCCGATCGACCGCGTCATCGTCGATACCGGATTGCCCGCGCACCAGGTCATGGCAACCATCAGCGTGCTGGAGATACGGCGTCTGATCCACCGCCAAAGCGGCCAATACGTTGCCAGAATCTGAGCGATGCGATGCGCCGACAGACACGCCGTCAAACGATGCGTCAACCAATAGGAACAGGTTTGCTGGTGAGTACGTTTTGTCGGCACTTGAGATGTGAATCGTCCGGGGCTGGCGCGAGACGCGTCAGATCTTTAGACTGGATCTCAGCGAACAGGGATTCAACAACCGTTGGTGTCCAGCCTTTCGGCGATTTTCGGTTGCCGCTTAGCGGCCACGGGGGGCGGCTAAAGCCTGTACACCGACACTCCACTCACCCGTCTTTGCAAATTATTGATGACTGAAACGACAACGTTGCCGCTGGCTGCAAATCAGATCCATCAAGGTGACTGTATTGAAAAACTCGCCCAAATCCAGCCGGGTAGCGTTGATCTGGTTTTTGCCGATCCTCCGTTCAATATCGGATACTCCTACGACGTTTACGATGACCAACAGACCCGCGACGATTATTTGCAATTCTGTCGCGATTGGATTTCAGGCGTCTACACTTCACTTAAAGCCGACGGTTCCTTTTGGTTGGCGATCGGTGACGAATACGCTGCCGAGTTGAAACTGCTGTCTCAAGAAATTGGTTTCACGCCGCGGTCTTGGGTCATCTGGTACTACACCTTTGGTGTTAATTGTGTGCGTGGGTTCAGCCGTTCTCACACACACCTTTTCCACTTCGTCAAAGACGCCGAAAAGTTTACATTCAACGGCGACAACCCGACCGTCCGGGTTCCATCGGCTCGGCAACTGGTTTATGCCGACGCCCGCGCCAATCCGAAAGGCCGACTGCCCGATAACACTTGGATCCTGCGGCCCCAGGATGCTCCGCAATTAGGTTTCAGTCCGTCCCACGACACATGGTACTTTGCCCGCGTTGCCGGAACCTTTAAAGAACGCGAAGGATTTCATGGTTGTCAAATGCCCGAGCAATTACTCGGTCGCATCGTGCGAGTCTCCAGCAACCCGGGCGATTTAGTGCTTGATCCGTTCGGCGGCAGCGGAACCACACTGGTTGTCGCAAAGAAGCTGGGACGACAATACATGGGCATCGAGCTTTCCGAAGACTATGCCGCGCGAGTCAGCCAACGGCTTTCCGCATGTAACGTTGGTGACCCGTTGGACGGCCCCGCCGATCCGATCAAAAGTGCTCCTACAACGTACGATGGAAAAAAGCGAACCGAGTTCCGTGACGGACGCCCCGTCATTCCGCTGGACGAGAATAACGAGAAAGTAATCCAAGCCGCATTTGCCGACGCATCAACGGGACATAGCGCACAATCGCTGTTGTTTGATCCGATCCGCAACGCAATTTTTGTACGCCACTGTAAAGAAGCTAAATTGCTGGGCGATGCCAGAACGTGGAACGAGTTTCTGCTTGAACTTTCCAACGACGGACGGCTCAAGGGCGAAGGCAAATTCAAAAACGCTTCGTTGAGATCCATTGAACCTTTTTGTGAAGCCGCAGAGATTGCCTTTCAAATGCTTTCGGTGGACTACTCGATGGACTTGGAAACAATCCTTTGCACACCCGACGCGGCCGCGGAATTCGATTCCATCGCACGCCTGTTTGGCGGCGACCAATCCTCGATCGATTACCGCTCAGCGATCTGGAATCTGCGGCGGATCGCAACCGACAAAAAAATCACTCGAACGGCCAGGCAGCGCGCGGCGGAATTCATACAGCAAGACCTTCCGCCGGCCCAATCAATTCGGTCGTACGTGGAACGCAATCACGACGCCCCCGTCGAAGGCGTGTTTGCGATCGCCGATCCGGAGTCGATCTTATTTGTCGGACAGACGTCGGACGTCGCCGCGCGTGTGCGTCACGTTCTGGAGAATGAGGGTTGGAATCGATTTGATCCGACCGAAGTCTACGTTTGGCCGATCGATGACGAAAAAGAAGCACTCGTGTATCGATGTTTGTTGGTCACCCGACATAAACCTTGGCTGAATGCGCATTTCATGCACCAACCTGTTGCCACAGCACTTTTCTAACCC
>JAGQPO010000066.1 GCA_020426665.1 Planctomycetales bacterium | reverse complement strand
CGAACGGGGTGATCGTCGACGTTACCCGACTGAACATGCTTCGCACTTCACTTGTCGCACTGACTCTTCTCTTCATGGGATGCTCCAAAATGGAATCCGGATCACGCGACATTGAAATCGAAACTTCCGAAGGAACGGTGCACGCGAAGCAAACTCAGGTGGACGCGATTCCACAGAAGATCACACGGGTCACGGGCGATGAGTTGAAACAGCTCTCCTCAATCCCTGAGAACAGTGCGTTTGTGCGGAAGTACATATCGGACGTCACTAATCCGGATCTCGTCGACTACGACGACGCCTTTCTCGCGTGGAAGGCTGATGGCTCTGGGGAATATTTGAACGAAGACGTGGTGATGATTGTCGGTGGCTATCTCGGCAACCGCTGCATCTTGGATTTTGACATGGAATGGGTGCGCGTCGAGGATCAGTACGGTACTGACTTCGCTGTGCGTGCGAAGAAATCCGAAGTGATGATTTTCCCATTCTCAAGCGTCCAGAAGCGAATCGAAGATAAGGAACATGGCTTCGTACACGGCGTGTATCATGCACTCAAAGACTTGCTTGAATCGGGTGACTATGCGCCGCGCAATGCGGAGAACGACGGGTAACAATCGGATGCACGACGAGTCGGCGAGTCGTCGTTTTTGAAGTGGTTGATCACTCGCGCCGACCGCGTGATCCGCCCCGTTCGTCGGATGTAGATGATTGGATTTACAGACCGACGATTTCGCTGCTGATCGGCATGTCCGTTGGACCATTTGGTTTCATCGGACCTCCGTATCTCGGTGATCGCATTTGATGTGATGGTTCGATTGCCAACACTGCTGATTGAAACGGCCCACGCCTTCTTGTGTCTTCTTGCGTTTTTTGTGGCAAACATCGATTCAACGGATTGATTGGTGCACGGTCGATTCGGCTGGACAAGGCAAGCCGTCGCCTGTCGATTCCAACACTGAAGACCGACGCCTGACGTGGCGACTGCTGATTGGGACACCGGAATTTCCCATGGCGCTTCCGATCGGGTACACTGTCAATTAGCGGTGATGGTCCCGACTGTCGCCGTTCGTAAAATCCACGAACCAACCGTTGCACCGAAGACGCGGAGTTCAGTTGATTCGATTACACCATGTCGTTCGCCGCGTCTCGGTGAACGGCTGACGTTCGCGCTGCTGACCTTCGCTTGAAACCCATACTGTGATTGGTGCGCGGTCGACTCGGCCCGATGAAGTCAAACCATCGCCTGTCGATCCCAATGCTGACGACCGACGCTTGAAATGCCGGCTGCTGATTTGGACACTTGATTCCCCTCGGCCATCCCAATCGGGTACATTGGTAATCCACGACGATGCCTCCGACTGGCGTTCCGACCGGATGCGCGAACCAAACGATGCACCCCAGTTCTCTCATCGTTGCGATAGACAAACTTTTAATCCGTTTCAACGATCACACCGCGATCAGCTCCAATCCGTCGGCCCGCGAACGGGGTGATCGTCAACGTTATTTGGACAAACCGCGAAGTTTACAGCCTTCGCACTCCTGACCGCTGTATGGAAATGAATGAACCGAGATGATGGACCCGTTCCCTGACGAATGGCAACTTTTGTCCCTCTTCGAAACTGATCCGCGAATACTAGATCCTGAGGTCCCGTGGACCTACAACCATCTGACATTTGAAACAACGCGCGGTGCAGATAGAATTCGCTGCGTCATTGAGCCGGGCTACGAACAACTTGACTTTACCTGGTGGCACAATCAATCCAGACATTTGGCACTTGAACTACATTGGGTTTCTGGCCTAACCGTTTTTACCGGCGGCGGCAATGACTACATGGTCGCAACATTTCGTGATCAACACCTTGCGGAGCTAAGGTTGCAGCTCAGACCTACCATCGAATGCAGTTGGGGAACCACGAATGACCTGCCATAGCACGAAGTCCAAATAACCATCGGATGCACGACGAGTCGCCGAGTCGTGGTTTTTGAAAGTGGAGGATCGCTCGCGGCGACCGCGTGATCCGCAACGTTCGCCGACCATAGACCTCGTAACGGGAAATCCTGCTTGAACGCACTGCTGACTATCGGCGGCGTGGCAACGACGAAGGGACGTATTCGTCCTCCATGCGGTCCGGTGTCGTTGCCGTCGCGGAGGAATTGAACGAACGCCTTGTCGCCTGCAACTGGTTGGATTCTGCCCCCTTCGGATTGGTCAGCTTGGTACTCCGTTTCGGCGATGCGCATCCTGACACGCAAATCGCGTCGATCAACAAAACACATTCCGAGCTGCCGGTTTCCCGCGAACTCTCCATGGCCGAATGCATCGATCGTGCTCGAAACAAGACGCTGCTACAATACTTCCGTACTGAAACTGTCATAGCTTTGACTGACGTTGCTACACTCTACGATCTGTCTATGGACTGGAGCGTCGCTTGATTCGCTCAACGCTGGGTATCGGCGGCGAACCATGCGATGCAACGGAGCCGGGCTTGCACGGTTTCACAAATGGAACATCCACTCTCCCGGCCCGCTGATCGCGGTCGTTCTGCCCGTAAGATGAATGACACACCGAAATGGAGCGTTTACTGATGGCCGATAGTGTTGCCGACTCATGGTCGCGAGTTCGTGCTTGGCTTGACGCCAATGCGCCCGACGCTGCAGATCGCCTTCAGCCCGCCGCAAGTGAGGCCCAGATTCAAATGGTCGAAGCGGCATTGGGTATGACACTCCCCTCCGACTTGAAAGCTTTTCTTGCGATTCATAATGGCGGGGAAGAGACCGGCATTTTCCCGTCGTCGGATAGCTTAGATATGTTGGGATTCAGTCCGCTAGCTACCGAAGAAATTGTTGACGCGTGGAGGATGTTGAAGGAATTGGTTGATGGTGGCGAGTTCGACGATCGCACCTCAGATGCTGATCCTGGTATTCGTTCGGATTGGTGGTGTACAGCGTGGATCCCAATTGCGAGCAATGGCGGCGGTGATTTCCAATGCGTGGATCTATCACCGACAGATTCCGGAACTACCGGCCAAATCATTGGCGCGTGGCATGATGACAATGAGCGGCAACTGATTGCGCCATCGTTGGCCGACTACTTGCGAATGCTCGCAGATGGTCTTGAAGGTGGAAAGTACGCTTACGAAGAAGATGATGGAATCGTTCAGATTGACGAATGATCTCAATCGACTTTTGATTCATGGCAGAACAATCGGATGCACGCCGAGTCGCCGAGTCGTGGTTTTTGAAGTGGAGGATCGCTCGCGGCGACCGCGTGATCCGTGACGTTGAACTGGCCTTGCGGGGTTGAACTTCGAACTTTGATTGCGAGGTGCCGATGGCTATCACGCTTCAATCGATCTTTGCCGAGCATTTTGATTCGTTCGCATCGCGTTATTGTTGCAGCATCGACATGGTTCATGCTGCATGGTGTATCCAACGCTGCCGCACACGTTCCTTCGGCGGACACGTCAACAGTTGCCCCGACGGACACTTCCATAGCATCGCCTACAATTCCTGTCGGCATCGTTGTTGCCCTCTGTGTGCGTGGGCTGCGCGTGAGAAGTGGCTCTCACGATGGAAGCAGCGATTACTACCCTGCCCCCATCATCACATCATCTTCACCTTGCCCAGTGAGCTGAACATCATCTGGCGCTGGAACAAGTCCGCATACGCTGAAGTGCTGTTCGCCGCTGCAAGTCAGACGCTCAACGAATTACTCGATGATCCCAAGTATCTCGGCGCACGGGCGGGATTGTTGTGTGCCCTGCACACATGGAACCAGACTCTACTGCCGCACGTGCATTTGCATTGCCTGGTCACTGCCGGCGGGCTCACCAAGCAGGGAACTTGGGCCAGTCCTAAGAAAGACTGCTTGTTGCCTCGCAAGGTCCTCATGATCAAGTTCCGTGGCAAGTTCAAGGCGATGCTATTGGAAGCGATTCGCAGCGGTAAGATTCGTTTACCCGATTCGATCGGCAAGGTAGAGCTTGCCAAGTTGATGGCGAAGCTGGGCGGCAAGCCATGGAACGTCAAGATCTTTGATGCTTATCGTCATGGCAACGGAGTGGCAACCTATTTGGCGCGGTACATCAAAGGCGGACCGATCGGCCAGTCGCGTTTGTTGTCGGTACGAGAGGGCAAGGTGATCTTTCGCTACCGGATTGGGACGCAGTCCGGAGGGGACGGGAAACGGCAAGGCGTCACGGAATTGCCGATCGACACGTTTCTGGGACGCTGGCTGCAGCACGTCCCGCCGAGGCGCTTCCAAACCGTTCGCGGCTACGGGCTCTATAGCGGCAACCAGCATTCGCGCTTGGCCGAGGCACGAGCGGTGCTGGGTGTCGTTTCAGATGGGAATGATCCTTCGGATCCAGAGAGTTCGCAGCCGTGGTGCGAATCGTCTGAGCTGGACGCGTCCCGGTGTTGCCCGCTGTGTGGCAAGCAATTGGTATCGCACCACGAATTCGCCTGGGGACGGGACCCTCCTGTGTCAGCTTTTTCGTGGACACTATCGCATGGGCAAGCCGCATGACGCCGCTGGAGAAGTTTAAAACGGAAGAGACTGATGCCACCGTGGAGACCGAAGGTGCGCGCCGTCTCAACGCAGTTGCTCAATCAGTTGGTGCGAAGCAGCCGCCCACCGGGGCATTGCAGCTGCTAAAATCCTAAGGGGTCGCCGAGCCGGTCCCACACCAACGGGGCCGACCGCAAGCCCAGTTCAACTAAACGTTGCACCAGACTTAGCATCGCGGGCAACGAGGTGCCAATGAGCCCTTTTACCTACCCACGTTTACCGCCGCTAAGTTGGTGAACGTAATTATTACGAGATATAGACTCCGTAGGGATTGCGCCCCCACGGACGCTGATGTTGGGCGGTCGGCTTACCGTTCTTTATCGCCCATTTCTCGCAGCTGAATTGAATCCACTGGAAGCTCAAGCGATTTGCGACTAACCGACGCCTGATCGCCGGGGATGGATAAGGAGGTGAGATTGAGACGCCCATTGAGTTGCCATGGCGGCGGCGATCACCCAAACCTTCGTCGACTTTATTGGAAACGCTGACTCATTGTCTCCTACGGTTCGGCTCATCGCCGCCTTTCGTGATTGGCATGCGAATCAATGAAGTGATCGGACGCCTCGATGCGATTCCGAGTCGATCGATTTACAACAATCCGAAGCGACGGGATCGACGTCGACTGCGCAATGACACTTCCCGGACTGTCTTGTCGCCATCGATCCCCACGCTTCTTTTCCCGATTCACCCAATGCTCGATCCGATACCCACAACGCCGCTGCCCAGCGCCCGAAGTTGCGATGGCGCTTTGGGGCTGCTACCCTAAGGTCCGTACCCACCCATTTCCAGCGTTGGCCAAGACAAGCTCGTAACCAAGCGATGGACACGAAGTCGCGAATCAGGTCTTTTGGCCCTCGCAATGTCGTTCGTCGCGACTCGGTCATCGCAAACGTTACCCGGCGCACTTTTCAATGATTCCGATCGGCCCGATCATCGCTCTTGTCGCCGCGATCGTCCCGGCCGTCCTGATTTTGATCGGGCTACCCCCGATCAAACGGTATCGCGAGTGGCGCCCGAAACGCTTGCGCGAACTGAACGCTCAAGACTCGCCCATGTCGATTGCTCATGCCACGGCAACTATAGAAACAAGGCTCAGGCTGTACTGGGCGGATGATCCAGCGAACCTGCACCGCCTCGATCGCCTCTTGACGTTTTTTGATTCACGCGTGTCATTTGGCGACTGGGAGACAGCGTTGGGCGATGTGCAGACATGGCCCGACGACTTAGACGATCCAATCGAATTGCCTGACCGCATACTGTGGGCACTTCAAACCTTCATCGACGCAAACCACTGTGCGGCGTTCTGCGGCACGACGACGAAACGCTACTTTCTCGACCTTGTCGACACTCTCAGTGATGCCGGAATTGAGTTTCCCGACGCGGCCGACGTCGATTTCGATCGCATACAATAACGGGTAACCATCGCGTGAACCGGAGAACGCGAGCTGAGCGATTTAGTTGTTCGAGACTTTTCCGCGCGTTCCCGGTTACGCGTGGCGTTCCCCGATCCAATCGCCGTGACTCCCATGGCTAAACGAAAAGCTAAGCCGAAGCCGCCTGCTGATGACATTGACGATAAAGTATTGGGGCTACTCCGATTCACTTGTCACGTCAATCCTCGACTCGATGAATTCGAAGGGAGTGTTGCGATTGGTAACCAAAGTGTGCAGCTCATCTTGTACACGGACGAGGCATTGGATCTCACGGCAACGATCAAGCGAACTCATGAGCTTTTGCGCAGGCACAACGCAATCATGAAACGCGCTGCAAAGTATGCTGCAGATCACATCCTGCCTCACTACAACGAAGTTTGGCAGACGGAAGGAAGCCCGAAGTTGACGCGAAAATCGCTTACAGATCACATCAAGGTTGTAGAAATGACTGTTCATCCGGACGGCAGAGCAACATACTGGTATGATGCAGGCGATTTGTTTGACGGCCATGGCCTGCGGATTTTTCTCAGTGCGGAAACGAATTTCGTTGATCATGACACTCCAGGCTGATATCAAACATCGGGGAACTATCGGATGCACGTGCAGACTGGAAATAGTTTGAAGACGAGCGGGTGTGACTCCCGCCTGGGTAGCTGCTAGCCACAGGCCCAGTATCGAGTGTTACAGC
>JAGQPO010000065.1 GCA_020426665.1 Planctomycetales bacterium | reverse complement strand
CCCGTGTCCGCGCGAAAGGCTGGGGCGGTGACGGACGAAACGGCGACGGGTTGCGAACTTTATTCGTCGCCGAAGCCGGCGAATTGATTCAGCCCAAACGTGGAAAGCCCCAACCGCCGGCTCCGCTGGATGCCCAGGCCATCGACTTCGATGACCCGAGCGACCGACGTGTCGTGCTGGCAAATTGGATGACCGATCCGTCAAACCCCTATTTCTCTCGGTCGATCAGCAACCGAATCTGGGCCAATTTCCTCGGACGTGGATTGGTCGAACAGGTCGATGATTTGCGATTAAGCAATCCGGCCTCAAACGAAGAGCTGTTGGCCCGGCTGAGCCAGCACTTGGTCGATGTCGATTTTGATTTGAAACAACTGATGCGGACGGTGTTGCAAAGTGAAACCTACCAACGCAGCAGCGCGCCACTGGAAGGTAACCAAGCGGAACTACGTTACCACAGCCGGTACTATCCGAAACGGTTAATGGCCGAGGTGATGCTCGATTCGATCGACCAGGTGCTCGGCACCACCACTTCGTTTAACGAAATTGCATTTCCCGGTGCAGACAAACAAAAGACAGACTTTTACGCCGACGGGACGCGTGCGATCGAACTGTATGACGCATCGGTCAATTCGTATTTCTTGACAACGTTCGGCCGCAACCCTCGCGAAATCACCTGCGAATGCGAACGCAGCGCAGAACCGAGCATGGTTCAGGTGCTGCACCTTTCCAACGGAGACACGCTGAACCCGAAACTTGAGTCGGATAAAAACGTGATCACCGAAGCGATCGCACAAGGACAATCCAACGAAACGATCATCGAAACTCTGTTCGTCCGTGCCCTGTCCAGAAAACCCCAGGACGACGAGATGAAAGAACTGTTGAGCGTCCTATCGGAATACGGTGACGAAGATCGATTGACCGGGTTGCAAGACGTTGCGTGGAGTGTCCTGACCAGTACCGAATTCACGTTCAATCATTAAATAAGTGAATTAGTCGTTGATCGCTACGCGATCAAAACGCCCGATCGCGGAGCGATCCACGACGACCCCGGTCTTAAAACCGAACGAAGCACTAAACGCTGAATCGCAGTTCGCCGCCGACGATGGTGTGCTTTACTCGGCCGATTAATTCCATCCCGGCCAGCGGCGTGCTGATGCAACTGGATCGAAACCGGGTGGGTTCCACTTTCCAGCCCGCATTGGGGTCGATGATCGTGACATCGGCCGGACGACCGATCCCAAGTGTGCCCGCGTTCAAGCCGACAATTTGGGCGGGACGTGTCGACATTCGATCGATCAACTCGATCCAGTCCATGATACCGGTTCGGATCAATGCGGTGGCTGCGGTCGCCATGGCGGTCTCCAACGACGAGATTCCGAAGGGCGATTGATCCAAATCATTCATCATTTTTTCGCGACTCCGCGGCATGTGCCCGGATTGAATCGCATCGATCGTTTTGTCCTTGACTGCTTGGCAAAGTGTTGCGACGTGCCGGGCACTACGCAGTGGAGGGTGCACTTTGAAACGGGATTCATAAGAACGCATTTCGGTGTCGTTTAGCATCAAGTTGTGCGGGCATGCCGAAGCCGTGACAACGACACCTCGACTCTTGACGCGGCGTAACATATCGACAGCCCCCATCGTACTGACCGGGCCAACATGCAATCGTCCATCGGTCGCTTCGGCCAAGCGAACGTCGCGGGCGACCGCCAGATCCTCGGCTTCGGTCGGCAATCCCTTCAGCCCCAGAACAAGCGAGACCTGGCCTTCGTGCATCACTCCGCCGGACGCCATCTCGGGGACTTCGGGATGATCAAAGATCGGTCGGTCCAGCATTCGGCAATACTCCAGGGCGCGTTTTAATAACGCGTCGCTTGGCACCGCACGCGGCGCATCACTAAAGGCGACTGCGCCGGCTTCGGACAGCAAACCCAGCTCTGCCATCTGTTTGCCCGCGCGCCCGCTGCTGAGACAACCGACCACGTGCACTCGCGCACCGCGCGCCTGGGTTGCTTTTTGGCGGACAAATTCGACGGCGCCATGCGAGTCAATCACGGGATCGGTGCTGGAGGTCGCCAGGATCGATGTGTAACCACCGGCCAACGCGGCATGCGAACCACTAAGAATTGTTTCGTCTTCTTCGAAACCGGGTTCGCGAAGTTCGACCCCTAAATCAACAAATCCCGGAGTTACCAAACATCCGGCCGCATCGATCACCTCGCACCCCTCCGGGATGTCTTCGTCGCTGGGATCTATTGCAGCAACCACACCGCGATCCAGCAGCAGACGACCGCCTCGATTCAAGTTCTGACTGGGGTCAATCAGAATCCCGTTGTGGATCAGCAGAGGCTTCTTCATCGGTGACTCGGTCTCATCAAGACGTTCCGTTTGCGTTGTCCATGCATCGTTTGGCATTCGTTAGTTTCTTTTTTTATCGGCCGCATATCTGTCGTCTGCTGCCGACAACAAATACAACGCTGACATACGTACCGCGATTCCGTTGGTGACCTGTTCCAGGATCACCGAATGGGGGCCATCGGCAACCTCGGGAGTGATTTCTACGCCTCGGTTGATCGGACCAGGCGCCATGATCAAGATGTTTGGCTTTGCTTGACGCATCCGCGTCGCATTCATCGCATACAAGGCTGCGTATTCATGGACGCTGGGAAACGGTCTGGCGTTCTGACGCTCGAATTGGATTCGCAACAGATTCAAAACGTCGCAGCGCGGAAGGATTGCGTCCAAATGATGGGCGACTTCAAAACCCAATTCTTTCCAACGGGGACTGACCAGTGTCGGAGGTCCACAAACAATGACATGGGCGCCCAGTTTTTTCAGTCCCCAGATATTGCTGCGGGCCGTTCGGCTGTGGGCGATATCGCCAACCAGCGCAACGGTTAACCCTTCCAGCGTTCCGCGGTGCTGGCGGATCGTCAACAAATCCAGCAGACCTTGAGTCGGATGCTCGTGTGGGCCGTCACCGGCATTCAGCACACAGCAACCCAGCTCGCGGGCGAGCAGGTTTGGGGTTCCCGGCGTGCTGTGGCGTGTCACAACCCAGTCGACTCCCATCGCTTCGATGGTCTTCGCCGTGTCCGCGAACGTTTCTCCCTTGGCGGTGCTGGAACCGGACGATCCGAATTCGACAGTGTCGGCACCTAATCGTTTTGCGGCCAACGAAAAACTGTTGCGTGTTCGCGTGCTGTTCTCGAAGAACAAATTCGCACAGGTCTTGCCGGACAATAACGACAGCTTTCGACGGCAACCCTCGGTGGCGTCCTTCAACAACTGCGCAACATCCAGCAACGTGGTGATTTCGTCAGCGGTTAACGACTCCAAATCCAATAGGTGCCGACGATCCCAACGATCCACATACGATGTTAAATCAGGCACGCTCATTAACCAACACTCTCCGTGACCGGCTGCCGAATCAATTCAATGGTCTGCGGATTGGTAGATTACAGAATCTGCGCCGGGTCCGCGAGCGGGTGACAACGGATTCAGCAACCCTTGGCTATTAGTGCTTCGTCCAGATTAAGTTTTAGGGTTAACCGCGACTTGTACGTCGGACTTCCTGGTCCGTCGAAATCGACCTTTGTCGACGGACTGGAAGTCCGTCGCATCCCAAAATCAAACGTTGATGATGCACTAGCTTTTGGCCGTGGAAAATGCCAATAACGACCAACCGATGATCCAGGCAACGCCTCCAATCGGCGTGATCGCCCCCAGCCACGGTGTGTTCGTCAGAACCAGCACGTACAGGCTGCCGCTGAAAAAGATGATGCCCGCCAGAATCAAGGCGGCAGCAAGATGGGTCACGCCGTGCTTGATCGCCCCGGCCGGGCTGACTTTACCGAGCACGCCAATGGCAAGCAATGCAACGGCATGAATTAAGTGGTACCTCGCACCGGTTTCAAACTGGCCCAGACGTTTGACGACCAAATCGGCATCGGCACCGTGTGATACCAAATAATCCGACAATCCATGTGCCGCAAACGCCCCAAAAATGACCCCAGTCGCTCCAGCGATCGCAGCGGACGGCATGATCCAACGGGCGCCGGCCGTCATGATGCGGCCAGTTGTGCGTCGACCGCACGCAACAGTTTGTCCATCTGGAATGGCTTGCGAATGTACTCGCTTACACCCAACAATTCCGCATATGCTTTGTGACGACTTCCTTCGTTCCCGGTGATCATGATCACTGGAACCATTTCGTCCGACATTCGGCGCAGTTTTTCAAGCACCAGAAATCCGCTCCGCTTCGGCATCATCATGTCCAAGATGATCAGGTCCGGTGATTCCCGCTCGGCCAGGGCAAGCCCTTGATTGCCGTCTCGGGCAATGACCACCTGATATCCTTCGCCTTCCAATGCGTATCGCACGGATTCGACGATTTCAACGTCGTCGTCAACGATCAAGATCTTCGCAACGTCATCGTTGGAGTCACCCGAGGGCGAAGTTTCGGGGGCACGTACAGGGTCTTGGTCGACCATAGAGCGGAACCTGAAGATGAAACGGGGAAGATTAATTGTCCGAGAACGAAGTCGGACTTGTATCCCACCGATTCATTTTAGCAACTGACGCACCACAAACCACATGGTTCATGACCCAGCGGTCCAAGTCTGACAAAACAACCGTGTTCATTTCATCGTCGTTGCGGTATTGCCGAATTTCTAACTGGGCGCCAATGGAACTTGCCGCGCCAATTTCCGCGATTAAGTCTGCTTCGCAATAATGATCCGCCCCCAGTGAACGCTGCCACAACATCGGCAATCGGCGTTCCTGCAGTCGCTGGCGATCCAGCTCGGATGCCGGAGGCAACTCAAAGCTGCCGCCCAATGAAATCGCCGCGGCAAACAATTCCGGATGCCGCATCGCGATGCGCGTCGCCATCGTACCGCCGCGATGGTAGCCCGCCAGAATGATCCGCTCGGCATGGACACTGTATTGTGATGCCGCCCGGTCAATCGCTTCCAAAACGCATTGTTCGGCCGATTGTAGTGCCGCCCCGGAATCGCTCCAGGCAAATCGATGACCGGAAGAGTCCAACGCCATCGGGGCACGAATTCCCGTCGCTAAATAGTTTCGCGAACTGACGTGCGGCATCACGTGACACACCTGGTTCTCATTGAAACCATCGTTGTGAAGCCACACGATCAACGGGTATCGATAATTCGCTTCGTAATGCAACGGCACGAAAAACGTTTGGGCGCGAAGCGCAGCCGACCAGCTTGACGAACATTCGCCGTCGCTCAGGTTGACCTGCTCTTCGGAGGGGGAGGCATCCCCAGTGAATGAATCGCATTGGGTCCCGTCATCGACATTGTCGCTGTGGGAGTTCCAAATCGTAGAAGCATCAAATCGGTTCATGTCAAACCGGTGCTCAGCAAGTGAAAAGGCATCAACACGCTGCTGACGGCTCGGCTACAAACGTAGGGGCAGCGTGGACGATGTGTCAACGCTGAAGCGAACAAAGACGCCGCCAAAAATGCAAATTTAGAATCACGAAGCTTATTGCCAGCTTAACGTGAACGTTTGAGTATCTCGGCGAGCTCAATCAGATGACGAAGACTATCGCAGTGTGCGGTGTAGCGCAGCCTTGGACGAAGCTTGTCATCCAGCGCACGCCCCCCCACAATCATCAACACATCTTCACTCAAAGTGTCGGCAAGCATGTTCTGTTCCCGCACAAATTGGTCGGCATTCGAAACCGAGGTCACGCTTAGCCACACCATTTTGGGTTGGTAATCTTGGACCGCTTGAACCAGAGACGACAGCGGCAGATCGTTGCCCAAATTGATAGCGTTCCAGCCGCTCTCGCGTAGCGCCAGTTCGACCAATGCACTGGGCAACTGATACGGATCCGACTCCGGCGCAGCCCCGATTGCGACCGGTGCGCTATCGGGCAGCGGGCCAATCTGCTCACGCAAATCTTGAATCAGCCGCGCGCAAATGTTGCAACTTCGACGTTCCTGGTACACCTCCAACTCTCCGCAATCCCAGGCATCACCCAGGCCGCGCATCGCGTCGGTAATCAAATCTTCGGATACCTCGGCCCTGGTCCAGCCCAACGCGAGTCTCTCGTGAAGGATCTCCAGGCATCGCTGTTCTTCACCCAAGGCCAACGCCGAGCGAAATTCGTGCTGCACCGGTTCTGTGCCCGCCCCGCGAATCGCAGGTCGCCGGACCATCGGTTTGCTAGCAATTTCGAGTTCCGAATCCGCAATTCCCAACGCGCGTGGCTCAACCAAATTTCGATTGGTCGATTCCAGGAACTTTCGCAAGCCCGAAAGAGTGATCCGCCGATGGCCGCCCACGGTTCGCACTGTGGGTATCACCCCCTGGTCACACCAGCGCTTGACCGACGACTCACTGACCTGCAGCGAGGTCGCGATCTGTTTGGGTGAGTACTGGGTCAACGGGCTGGTCACTGGTCTAGTTTCGTAAGGAGATGGGGAGATGAACGTTTTGAACGAGACGAGGGGCTCCAGGCAACACGAAATCCTAGCGAATTCGTCCAAATCGCCAAGCTTTGAATCGAAAAAACCTCCTCTTTTTGTGAAGCGAATGGCGATTTTTTAACTTATTTGGCCATTTTTGATTTCTGTGCATTGCTTGCCGCAATGATTGGCGATATACCGTATTGAACGATTTGGACGAAAAAAACGTTCTCAAGAACTCCCACAGGAATCCACGATGCCCGTTTCAGCCGCCGCCGAGTCGCACTCGGAAGTGAATTCAGACCTGGTCGCCGAAGGAAATTGCGTCGGAAATCCCGATGGAAAAGTACGCGCCCGAGTTCCGGGCTGGATCGACATGCCCGAGTTGCAGGACGCAAATCACGAAGCCGAGTCGATGATTGCATCGCTGGACGGTGCGGACGCGAGCGAATTGAAATCGAAAACCAAGCAACGGCTTCGCGAGGAAATCAATTTCATTTCGAATCCGCAGTTCGGCAGCACGAGTCTGGGGAAAAAGTTGTTCGCCCAGCCGTTGAGCTTAAAGCCGCGACAAGCGGAGCTGGGACTTGCCGCGGTTCGCCGCAGCGGTGTGGATATGCCGATCCATCTGGGACGACTTTGTGAAGCCCCGCTGTTGAATCCAGAGCAGGAGCAAATGCTATTTCAGCGGATGAATTACCTGCTTCAACAAGCAGCGGTGCACCGCAGTCAGTTAAATCCGAGTCGTCCTTCGCGGGTGCGATTGGAATTGATCGACCGGCTGCTGGCGTTGGCGGCGTGGCACCGCGACCGAATCGTCGAAGCCAACTTGCGATTGGTCTTTTCGATCGTCAAGAAGTTCGTAAACACCAGCAACAGTTTCGACGATCTTCTGAGCGACGGAATTGTCGCGTTGATTCGGGCGGTTGAGAAATTCGACTTTGACCGCGGTTTTCGCTTCAGCACCTACGCAACCCAGGTCATTCGCCGAAATTCGTACCGCACCGTGGTACTGAATCAGCAGGAACGACAAAAAACGGTCGGCGGATTGCAAGATCTGGAACTTGATCTGACCGACGAGGGACGCGAGTCGGCGATCAGCGAGAAGCGTTGGCATGAATTGCGCAGTCGATTAAGTGTGATGTTGGATGATTTGGATCGGCGCGAGAAATTTATCATTCGAGCCCGCTTCTCTCTTGGTGCACATCGCAAAGTTCATACACTTCAGTCTCTCGCCGACCGTCTTGGTGTTTCCAAAGAACGGGTGCGGCAACTCGAACGTCGCGCGATGGAAAAGTTGCGTGCGATGGCCGGAGATGCCGATTTGTCCGAATTGCAGGTTTCATGAGTATCGTTTTAACGTGAAGAAATACGTCGCATCCGTTTCGCTGCCCGTTGGAATCGAATCGGCGTTCGCGTATCACGAGCATCCTGGTGCGTTGGAACGATTGATCCCGCCGTGGAAGAATGTCGTTATCGAGTCTTCCGACCACAGCTTGAAACCCGGCAGCGTGGTCGTACTGAAGTTGAAGGTTGGTCCGACGGCGGTTCGTTGGGTTGCCGAGCACACTCAATACGAACCCCCATCTTTGTTCGTCGATGTCCAGCGTTCCGGGCCGTTCAGTCAATGGGTCCACCACCATCAATTCGAGGGCACAGACCATGTCGGTTGTGTGCTCCGCGATTCTGTTTCGTATCGATTGCCGTTCGGGTTACTGGGAAATTTTTTCGGTGCGTCGCGGGTCAAAAAAGAATTGGAAACAATGTTCGCGTATCGCCATCGCGTGACGCGTGACGACTTGAAACTTTCCAGTGTCTGCGGCGCCCGGCCGATGACGATTGCGGTATCGGGGTCGTCTGGATTGGTCGGTAAGAAATTGTGTGCCGTGCTGACGATGCTGGGCCACACGGTCATCCGCTTGGAGCGATCGATTGATCAGGTTGACAATTCATCACGATCGTCGAATCCCGCGCTCGCCGATGCCGTCGCACCATGGCACTCGGCGGCAGAAGCGGAAAAGTTGTCGGGCATTGACGCCGTGGTCCATTTGGCGGGAAAGCCGATTGCGGATCGAAGGTGGACCGATTCGGTCAAGAAAGAGATGGCCGCCAGTCGAATCGACCTGACCAGTCAATTGGCCAAGTCGCTCGCCGCCCTGCATGATCCACCAAAGGTATTTGTCTGTGCCTCGGCGATCGGATTTTATGGCGATCGCGGCGATGAAGTGTTGACGGAAAAAAGTGCTGTCGGCGATACGTTTTTGGCGGAGCTCGCAGATCAATGGGAACGGTCATGTCGCGCCGCCGACCAGGCGGGTATCCGAGTTGCCAACGCGCGGCTTGGCGTTGTGCTGGACCCCGGCGGCGGTGCGCTGAAACAAATGTTGACGCCGGCCAAGTTGTTCGGCGGTGCTCTGGGGAATGGAAACCAATGGTGGAGTTGGGTGGCGATCGATGATGTGATCGGCGCGATCTATCATGCGATTTGCAACGACGGCGTTGTCGGGCCCTTCAACGTCACCGCACCCGATGCGCTACGAAACCGTGACTTTGCCAAGACCCTTGGACGGGTAATTTCCAGGCCGGCGCTGATACCCGCGCCGGCGTCTGCGTTGCGATTGGCACTCGGTGAAATGGCTGACGCACTACTGCTTTCCAGCACCCACGTTGTCCCTGCGGTGTTACAACGAACCGGTTATGAATTCCGATTTGCCAAGGCCGACGACGCTCTTCGTTATCTTTTAGGAATTGACCGTTTGGAATCGAGTGAATGAACTCCAATTTGATATTCCTGGCCAACCTGATTGTCACCTGGTACATGGTCGGATTGATCTGGATGGTTCAAACGGTGCATTACAAAATGTTCGACCGTGTCGGTGAACCGCAATTCATCAGCTATGAAGCCGACCACTGCAATTTGATCACTCCGATCGTCGGTCCGCCGATGTTGATCGAGATAGTGACGGCTGCCATGTTGCTCGTTTACGCTCCGCATGGCATCCCGCGATGGGCGATGGCCGCGGGCTTCGCCGCCGTGTTGGGCATCTGGCTTTCAACGTATTTCTTCCAGGTCCCGTGTCACAATCGGCTGATGAACGGATTCAATCAGTCTGACTACCAGCGACTCGTTGGAAGTAATTGGATAAGAACGGTGTTGTGGACCGCCCGAGGCATCTTGCTGGCCTACTGGGCGACCCAATTGATGCCGGCCAATTGATGCCGGTAAGCGGGCAATAATTCGCTCGGTTCTTCTTGATAGACGCACCCAGACCCAGACCCAGACCCAGACCCAGACCCAGACCCAGACCCAGACGCAGACGCAGACGCAGACGCAGACGCAGTGTCGCTCCCCCAACAGGACTCGGAATCGGTTCACTCGGATAACAGATTCCAGAAAAGCGGACAAATTGGCGGTGTGCTCCGGCGAAGGGTCACCCGCGATTGATAAAAACGAAGACAACGACCGGCAGTGGACGAAGGAATGCAGCTTTCCCAGGCTTCGGAGATTTCCCAGGTTGCCATTTATCTCGCAATGCCCCATCTGATTCGATCTTGCGTCGGGATTGGACCCGCTGGGATGCTTCTGTCGACGTGTATTTGCCTGGTCAACGTTTCTTCTCGCACGAGCTCGACAAACCGTGACGCAGATCGATCGATATATCTTGGGACTGTTTCTGCGGACGTTTCTGGTCTGTTATGTATCAGTGTCGGGTATTTTTGTCGTCTTCCACGCCTTCACCAACATGACGGAGTTGGCCGAATTGGCCGATGCGACTGGGGAGGGGATCTCCGCAGTGATGCTGCGGTTTTACGGTCCCTACATGTTGTTGTTGTTTGACTTGACCGGCGCGATCATCGCATTGATGGCGCTGTTGTTTGTGGTCGGTTGGTTGCGACGCACCGGCGAGTTGACATCGACATTGGCTGCCGGCGTATCGCACGGCCGGATTTTTCGCGCAATGATTTTTGCCGCATTAGCGATCATCATGGCACAATTTGCTAGTCGGGAATTTGTGCTTCCTGGCATGCGTGATGCGTTGTCGATGAAAAGTAAAGATCTGACGGGCAATGAACCACAGCCGATTTTGCCAAGCTATGACAAGATCCGTGGAATCCTACTTGAAGGCAAATCAATCCGTCCGCGTAGCAAAGAGATCATTGCTCCCAGCTTTCGACTCGACGGCGACTACGCAGGTTTTGACGGTTCGATCGAAGCTCTGTCGGCGCAGTGGATGCCGGCCAATGACCAACACGCCGAAGGGTATCTGATGCAGGGCGTGCACACGCCGCCGGCGATCGACTACATCCCGTCGGTTGAGGCGTTTGACGAGCCGGTCTTGATGACGGCCCATGATTACTCCTGGATCGCATCTGGAGAATGTTTTGTCTCCACGCCGATCAATGCGGAAATCTTGCAGACGGATCAATCGTCGACGCGGTTGTGCAGCAGTTTGAGCCTGTTTCACCGACTGCGCAACCCGGCGGTTCACAATTCGATGGCAACGCGAATGCTGTTGCATGAACGATTGATGCGAGTTCCACTTGACTTTTCGCTGTTCCTGTTAGGGCTTCCATTGGTCGTCAATCGTCGTGGTCGCAATTTGTTCATGATGATCGGTGCGGCGATCGGTGTCGTGGCTATATTTTTTGCACTTAAAATGGCAGGCAGCGCGATGGGAAGTAGCGGGTACGTACTGTCGCCCGCGCTCGCCGCGTGGATGCCAATGTTGGTGCTCGGTCCGATCGCATACATGCGGCTGCGTGAAGTTGAAACCATATGACGCCTGGCGATGTATCGGTCATCATTCCGACGCTCAATGAAGCCGACCATATCGCATCGGCCATCCAATCGGTTTGGCGCAATCATGCCGGACAAGTAATCGTTTGTGATGGTGGCAGCAACGACGATACTGTGGGTCTGTCGACCCGGCTAGGCGCCGGAGTTGTGGTTTCCGGCCCAGGGCGAGGGGTTCAATTAGCAGCCGGTGCGGACAAAGCCCAGGGGCGAATTCTGCTGTTCCTTCACGCCGACAATGCTCTGAGTGACAACTGTCTTGAGACGCTTTGTAGAGCTGCGAATCACTCCCGGGCAGGCGAAAATCTCTGGGGCGGCTTCGAACAAAGAATAGACGGAAATTCACCACTGTATCGAGCGTTGGAATGGGGCAATGCGGCGCGAATTCGGTTTCGAGGAATTCCGTTCGGCGATCAGGCGATGTTTGTAACACGCTCTTTGTATGACCGCGTTGGCGGGTTTCAGTCACTGCCGTTGATGGAGGACGTCAACCTGGCAAAATCGCTGAGAAAAGTATGTTGGCCGATGTTGATCCGCTGTGCCATCTCTGTGAACGCCAGACGATGGGAAAAAAGGGGCGTTGTACGGCAAACACTGCGGAACTGGGGCATTCAAATCGCCCATGGTCTCGGCGTCTCTGAGCATCGATTATCGAACTGGTATCGATAGAGTCGCTGACTTGTCGTTTTCCACGCTTAATTAGGCGTCGAATTCAATTGCAGACCTTGCGGCAAGTTCCAGCGAATTTAGAATCGAAGGATGCATGATGGCGCGAGATTGCCACAACAGTGTTTGATCGGGACAAACACACAATTTCCGTTGCCAAGAAACTGATGCCTAGAGGTTACCGTTTTGCTTACTGAAGCCACCGTTGAAGAGATGTTCCGCAAGTTAATCAGCGACTCCAATCGTGGGGGCGACCGCTTTGACGAAGCAGAAGATCTTTTGGACGAAGAACTGCGACCGGAGAGCCCATTGCGGCACCGGTTAAGTCAAGAATTAGAGGAATTGCGCGACCTGGCCGAGAAGGCGTGATTTGGGCCGACGGGCCCAGAGTGTGTCGCTGAAGATGAGCCGGATGATGCGAACAAACTCCGCGCATCATTGACGCATCCGATCTGCAAACACCCCACAGATGAATCTGATCTGTCGCAGGCACCTTAATCAAACAACAAAGCCGCGACGGAATGATTCCGCCGCGGCTTTTCGTTTTGACGATGGTTG
>JAGQPO010000064.1 GCA_020426665.1 Planctomycetales bacterium | reverse complement strand
ATCATCAATTGGATCTCGTTTTGCCGATCAAACGGTGACCGTAAAATCGAGGTCTCTCAATCGGATGCCTCCGTTGGAAACCAGGATGTCCAGCGTTTCCCCAGTATCTGCGAGACGGATTTGATAGTCACCGGTTTCAGGGAACGACCGGAATTTGTAACGACCGTTGCGGTCGGTCACTGTGGAATCGATCACATCGCCGTCGTCATTTAGCAGTTCGACGGTCACTCCCTGGACGCCCGGTGAAGTTGCCGGGGGTCGCGGCGCGCGGCGCGTTAATCCGTTCTGGGGTGATTCGGCATTCGCGACCGTCTGACCGGTTACCGTTCCGCGCGCTTCGGCGAGCATAAAGAAGACGTTCTTTTGCAGACCTTCGACGGTCGTATTTCGTTGGATCACGTCTGCCAAAGTAGTCTGCTCAATCGTCCTGAGTTCCTGACCATCGTAAACGTTTTCATAGTAGAAACGATCGCCATCGCGCAGCCGCTGGAATTGGTCGGCGATGATCGTTTGGGTCAATTCACCGACCGAAGATCCACGGACGTGGTCTTCCGCCATCAATCCGACCCACAAGTCAATGTTGTTTACGTCGCCATACAACGAAGCAAGTTTTTCTTGTAAATCGACGTTGTCAGTAATCTGTGCGAACGATTCGACGGGGTCTAAGCCGTATGCTTGGCGTGTCGAATTGTAGTCATTCAAACCGTGATCCCGGCCGCGTTGAATGTTTAGCGCGACCAAATCTAATCCGCCGGCACCGGGAGGCCCGAACAGGAAGTTTCTGAGACTGTCGACGACTTCCAAGTCGATCTCTTGGGCCTGTGACGACGCATCATATTTCAGGATCGAATCGATACCGGTTTCTTCCAACAGAGATGGCGTGAAGAACACGTCCTTCAACTCAGCTTCGTCACGCACCGCCCTGCCGTCGTTGTCGAAAAATTCGATGTCATCGTTCAGAGTGCTGTGGCCGAAGCGGAACGCAGCGGTGGAGAATTCGTTGGCGATTGTCGGATCAACGTTTGAATCGTAGCCGGCGTAGTCTGGAATCGCACGTGCCCCCAGCAATGCCGGTAAGAATTCGTTGTACGTGATCGATTGAATCAAGGCGATCACCATGGCCCGCGCCTGTTGGTAAACTGCTTCGTCGGACAATTCGGGATCCGACGCAACGATCTGGTCGGCCAATCGGTTGTGCTCGCGAACAAACAAGGTTTGCAGTGAAGTCAGCGAAATGTTTTCACTTGCACGGATGTCTCCGGCGATCACTTGCCCCTGGTCATCCATCGGCAAAAGCCCATCGTCGGTGACGGCCATCCGGCCACCTTCGAACGTTCTTAAACTGTCCGCCGTGGCTTGGTCGCTGCCGTAGACCTGGGAACCATCCAGGAAAGCTGTGATGGTGCTGATTTGCTGACGTGGATTGTCGACGCTGGTTCCGGTGGATGTGTCAAAGTCGGAACGCGTCAACGGGATGATGGCGTCACCGCTGCCGGTCGGATCAAATTCAGGGTCACCCGCGGGGACTTCGATGGCGAACAGTTCGCCGCCTTGGCTATGCGACGTCAAATCGATGTCATGATCAATGAACTGGCCCCAAACGTATAGAAACGCGGACAGCCCTCGGTCATTTTTAGTGCCGTCGCCTTCAACATCGGAAAGGACGTTGCTGATCTCTCGCGTGCTGGGGCGATCTTCCCCGGCGGGCGTGGAGATGCCGTCGCCGTAGTCGGCATCGGCGATTCGTAGAAGCGGCTGATCCGTGCTGCCCAGTTCCGGGTTTTCAAGGTTATTGCCGGTCCCGTCGATAGAGCGAATCTCGTCGGGCAGCGCTGGGATCAGGGCATTGGAGTTTTGGCCACCGGGTCGTGGGGGAGAAGCGTTGTCGACGGCACCACGATCTCGGCTGAGTCGATTGATAACGCGAAGCGCGTCAAGAACACTCCTTCGCCCATCGTTATTGACATCCGTAAAAAAATCCGTGTCGCCGTTACCATCGCGGCTCATCGCGTTGATGATCATCAAAGCGTCCAGCGTCGAAACCTCGCCGTCATCGTTGACGTCCTCGGCGTCAAAAACGTTATGGCGAAAACCGTCAAAATCGGCCGCCAACAAACGCCGGGTTTCAAGGCTCTCGCCGCTTAACCTGCGTTTTCGTCGACCGCTACGAGACACCGACCTGGATCGTTGCTGCCTACGCCGTCGGATGACATCATGGAACTTACGGATTGACTGAAGGGGCGAATTGAACAAATCGTTGATGGTCATCGCAATTGCCTTCGAAGCTTGGAAGAGAAGAGACGAGAAGAGGAGCGCGCGACCAAAATCGGTCTCGCCTTTCATAAGGACGTACGTCGCGTCAAATTGTCACGCCCCGCATCGTCAATCCCGTTGAAACGCGCGGAAACCTGTTAAGAATCAACGATTTGGCGTCGCAAGGTATTCGCGCCCCTAATCAGGCGGCATCCTAATTTGCAGGCGGCGTGTTCCAGATTTTTAGTTTTGGCAACAGCCCACCGACACGCCTGCGATAGTTCTCGTACTCGGGGAACCTCTCCTGCATCAGGCGTTCTTCGAGCTGTGACTTGGCGATTAGAACCGCAACCATCGCACACCACGAAACGACTCGCCAGGCATCGATAGGATCAAACAACAACGCCGCCGTGAACCAAATCAATCCCGTGTACATCGGGTGACGGACGAGGCGATAGGGTCCGGCGGTCATGAATTGCGTCCGTTCGGTGGTCGCCGGATGAATTCTTATTTTCGTCAACCCGATGGTCACCCATGCCCATACCGCCAATACGATTCCCGGGCCTGATCCTAGGAACAACAGAACAGGAAACGGAGACCATCTGGCGGAAACCACGATCGCGGCGGCGAGTAGAAACTGGGTTGCAACAAGAAACCAAAGAAACATTGAAGTCACCGGTCAACTATCACCAAATGTGCGAATAAAGACACGTCACGAAACATCCCCGAGCCAACGACGCACAGTTCGCACAGAGTACACCCTGTAATCCTCTTTGGCACAAGAGATGCCCGCAGAATTACGCCATGGAGGATAACAATGGTCCGTATCAAATGGAAAGACTCGCCTCACGAAAAGGTTTTTTGGGTAGCCGTGATTGTGGTCGCAATCGTATCACTGCTGATCTTTGCCAGATCGGTTGCAGGCGTCTAAAGCAACGATTGATGTGGACGTTGTGGATCGCCAATACGTAACGCGATTCGATTCGAGACACGGCGATGAGACACCTAAGAGTCACTTACTTGGCAACCTTCTTGGCGCTGGTTTTGTATGGCACTGCGTTGTCGCAGACGATCCAGGTCGACGAGGGTGCGAACACCATACGACTGGAAGTTTTTGTTCGAAGTGATCGCGAATCTTCAGACGAGGTCAAGGCCTACATTGAGGTCTTGAAATCCCGAACCAAAGGCCTTGACGTACAGCTAACGGATGTATTGGAGGACAAGCCGGCGCTAGTTCGGCTGTATGAACTTTCCAAAAGGGCTGGAAGGGACAAACCGGTTTTGCCGGCGTTTCACGCCTGTGATCGGATGTACTTTGGGTTTGGCGGTGCCCAACAGAGCGGCCCGGCGATCGAACAGCTCTTTACTGCGAACCTATACACGCGATCGACATGTCCCCGATGCCAAAGTTTGAAGGCGTTTCTACCGAAATTGCAACGTCGCTGGCCGGCAATCAAGTTTGTAATCCACGACGTGGATCAATCTTCATCAGCATTAGAAACATGGCACAAGCTTTGTCAGACCGCAGGTAGCCCGCCTGGGTTGCCAACCATCGACTTTGCCCGACGCATTCTGATTGGATATCAAGGCGACGATGTTACGGGCGCACAGTTGGAAGAGTTGATCAGACAAGTGTCTGGAAATCAGCCGGTGCCAACCTCTGGGATGTACGACGCGACAAACAACGACATCAAGTATGCAAAATCCTACGACCGACGATTGCAATCCTCCGCAGAATTCGTTCCCCTGTCAACGTTTTTGTCGGCAATGGCGCCGAGTCGTCAGGTAACCAGTGATCCGACTGATGGTGCTTCGAAGGTCGATGATCCGACGATTGATGACCCGATGGTCATTGATCTTCCGGATGAGGCGGATGAATCAGAGATTGGCGAAAGCGGTGAATTGATCGAGACGGCCACGACGGACGCGATCGAGTTGCCGCTTTTCGGGACTCTGCGGGTCTCGGAACTGGGCATGCCGCTGTTTACTTTGGCGGTCGGACTGGTTGACGGATTCAATCCCTGTGCCATGTGGGTACTTGTGTTCCTGTTGTCGGTGTTGGTCAACATCAAAGACCGTGGAAAGATTCTTGCGATCGCCGGAACGTTTGTTGTGATCAGCGGTCTCGCTTACTTTGCGTTCATGGCCGCTTGGTTAAATGTGTTCATGTTGATCGGATTTGCAAGGCCGGTGCAAATCGCGCTCGGCATTTTGGCGGTTGTCATTGGGGCAATTAACATCAAAGATTTTTTTGCCTTCAAGAAGGGCGTCTCGCTTTCAATTCCAGAGTCCCAAAAGCCAAGACTTTATCAACGCGTTCGTCAAATCGTTGCTGCAAAATATCTGTCTGCGGCCCTGGCAGGGGCGGTTGCGTTGGCGATCATTGTCAACACAATCGAATTGCTTTGCACCGCTGGTTTACCGGCATTGTATTCCCAGGTTTTGTCGATGCAGGAATATCCGGCTTGGAAGAACTACGCATATTTGTTCCTGTACATTGTCGCGTATATGTTGGATGATACCGTGCTTGTGGCGGTCGTCGTTACAACGCTGTCCCATCGCAAACTCCAGGAACGCGAAGGCCGGTGGCTAAAATTGCTCAGCGGACTTGTAATCCTGGTCCTTGGATTGGTCATGCTGTTACGTCCGGAATGGTTGACACTTGGAACGTAAACACTTCGCCTCGCGTCTGGGCGTTTTAGGCGACGCCCGAGTGTTCTGTTGGTCTCTTTACGACTGGGCCAATAGTGCGTATTCAACGTTGATTATCACCGTCTTGATCGCGTACATCCAGCGAGTGGTCTTCCCGGTCGACCGGTGGGGCACAACCGGTGCCGTCATCTGGGCATGGGGAATTGCCGCATCGATGTTTTTCGGTGCGATTCTGTCGCCGATTCTTGGCGCCGTCGCGGACGCACAAAACTCTAAAGTTCGCTGGCTTGCGATCACAGCGATGACGGGCTCTGTCTCATCCATTCTGATGGGGCTGGTACCAACCGATCACTTTATCATCATCGTTGTTCTGTTCGTCGTTGCCAATTTGTCCATGGAGCTTTCACTCGGTGTGTACAACGGGTTTCTGCCAGAGATATCAACCGAGGAAAATGTAAACAAGGTATCGGCTTGGGGATACGGCTTGGGCTACATCGGCGGAGGCGTGGCACTGGTGATTGCGATGCTGTTGATGCAATTTGGCGATCGGATGGGATTGACGTCGATACAGTCACAACTGCGCGCCGGTCTTGTTTTAATGGGAACCTGGTGGGGACTGTTCACGTTGCCGGCATTGTTTGTATTAACGGATCCCCCCAAGCCAACCGGACAAGTCACACCTAAGGTGACGAAGTTGCTCAGCAGCAGCCTGGCGGATGTTACGCAAACACTGCGCAGCCTTCGCACCAACGTGCCGCTCGCGTTTTTCTTGCTCAGCTTTCTGTTCTATAACGATGGGATGCAGACGATCATCAGCCAAGCTTCCTCGTTTGCACTTGGCGAGTTGGAAATGCCGGAAACGGAATTGATGGGAGTGATTTTGATGATCCAGTTTGTGGCCATGCCTGGTTCGATTGGATTCGCCAGAATCGCTGATTCATTTGGAAAGAAGCGGACGCTGCTGGTATCACTCGCGGTGTGGGCGTTTACATTGA
>JAGQPO010000063.1:566-10370 GCA_020426665.1 Planctomycetales bacterium | reverse complement strand
TGCAAGACAGAAAAACGTCCCTGATGCGACGCGAATTGTTCTCCGCGGGGTCTTTGGCGATGGGCACTCTGGCAATGGCCGCAATGTCGCGCCGTGATGCCGCCGCCGCAACACTGGATCAACCGGGGCATCTAAACAGCTTGCATTATCCGCCAAAAGCGAAACGCGTGATCTACTTGTTCCAATCCGGTGCTCCCAGCCAATTGGATCTTCTGGATTACAAGCCACTATTGAACGAACGCCATGGCACCGAATTGCCGGCCTCGGTTCGTGGCGGACAGCGATTGACCGGAATGAGCGGCAACCAATCCAGTTTGCCGCTTGTTGGATCGCCCTGGAAGTTTTCACGGCACGGTCAATCCGGCGCGCAGTTGAGTGAGCTGTTGCCACACCTGGCAGGCGTGGCTGATGAATTGTGCATCGTTCGATCAATGCATACCGAAGCGATCAATCACGGTCCCGGCGTCACCTTCGTCCAGACCGGCAGCATGTTCCCTGGACGCCCGAGCATGGGGGCATGGTTGGATTACGGCTTGGGTCGCGAAAATGATGATCTTCCATCGTTTGTGGTGATGGTGACAAAGGACAAGGGAGGCCAACCGTTGGTTTCGCGACTCTGGGGAAGCGGCTTTTTACCCAGCCGCCACCAAGGCGTCAGGTTTCGCAGCGGTAAAGATCCCGTCCTTTATTTGAACAACCCCGATGGAATCGATCGCGACAGTCGCGGCATTGCGGTTAGCGCTTTGACGAAGTTGCATCAAATGAAGCTGGATCAGTCCAATGACCCACTTGTTGCGGCGCGTATTTCACAATACGAATTGGCCTATCGAATGCAGGCCAGTATTCCCGACGCGACCGATTTGAGTGACGAACCGGAAAGTACGTTTCATCTTTATGGGCCCGATGCCAAGAACCCTGGTTCGTTCGCCGCCAATTGCGTGCTCGCCCGACGGTTGGCCGAAAGGGGTGTTCGATTCATCCAACTTTATCACCCCGGTTGGGACCATCATGGCGGTCTGCAAAACGCTTTGCCGCGGCAATGCAACGAAACCGACCAACCGGCGGCGGCGTTGGTTGCCGACCTGAAACAGCGTGGCTTGCTGGACGACACCTTGGTCGTCTGGGGCGGCGAGTTCGGCAGGACAAACTATTGTCAAGGAAAACTAGGTCCGAACAACTTCGGGCGTGATCATCACCCGAGATGTTTTTCGATGTGGATGGCCGGCGGCGGGATTAAACCCGGAATGACATTCGGAACCACCGACGAATTTGGCTACAACATCAGCGAAGACCCGGTTCACATTCACGACCTACAGGCAACCATCTTGCACCAATTGGGCATCGATCACGAACGATTGACGTACAAGTACCAGGGCCGCAATTTTCGGCTGACGGACGTCCACGGCAAAGTCCAGCACGCGCTGTTAACGTAAAAAGGGTGTTTGACTTTGCGATCAAGTCAAACACCCTTTTCGGTATCGTGGCGTGATTTGGATATCGTCGGGCTAGATGTCGTCGTCCCCAAAGTCGTCTTCGAAATCGTCGGCGTTGAAATCGTCGGCCGAATCCGCCGCGTCGTCGTCTTCACCCAGCCCAAGCGTTTCGATTTGATCGTCTGTCAATCGAAAGTATCCCAAGTCACGAACGACTTCCAAAACCTCGCTGCAGGTCGGGAACATCCGGCCACTTTTCCGTTTGTAATCGTCCATGGCACGCATGAATTCGATTTCGGGATCGGAATAATCTCGCTCACAAGTGGTCGGATCGATGTGACGACGACGTTGTTTCTTGCGTCGCGGATTCTGCATTACACCGACATCAAGAGCCTCTGGATTACCGTTACGTCGCTCCGATTTTGGCTTGCGTCGGTCAATTGTAATGATCGACTCGCCCAGATTCGGATCGGACGAGGCATCAGCTGAATTGCTTTTCGAAGTTGCTTTGCGGCTATCTGTGATTTGAGTCGTGTCGGCTTTCGAAGCGGGCATGCGTTGGATTCCTTGGGAAGCATTTGAACCATCCGGCCCCGTGCGTTGCGTTGCGACAGCCAGTGGGGTGCGACTTGGGTCGCTTGGCTGCAAATAAAGTCGATGGTTCTCGCTGGAGGATTGCTGAACGCTGGGCCACAGAAACCTAGCACGCCGGTTAGGCAAAAGACTCAGTCTGGCGAATAAATACTGTGTGGATAAGGCGTGTCGTGTTGCTAGATTAGCCGTCTGTTCCGGTTGTTCCGGCAAAGGAGACTTCGCCGCGCCGGACCAGATCGTCTAGTCTCGCTCATTCGGCCAAGCGACGACGAGTTTCGGATTGGGAAATGCCCGTGGCTTGGATCGTTTTTATTCGGGCGGTTTGACCGGCGACAATGACAACGCTGCTCTTGCTAATTCCCAATTGTTTTGAGATCAATTTGATGACCGCCTGGTTGGCTTTCCCGTTTTCCGGAGCCTGGGTCACGGACACTTTCAGCATTCCGTCATGCGTTCCGCCGACGTTCGTTTTTTTCGCGCCCGGAGAAACTCGGACGCGAAATCGAATTGTCTGATCAGGGGCTTCAGTGATCTCCAGCGACGACATCATTTCAACTCGCGGCGTCCATCGGCTCAGGCATCAAGCCGCGATACCGTGCCGTCGCGAAGGACCGGTACCAGTCGGCCGCGTGCACCAAAAAAGGCGATGCCTCTCGTTCTTCCCTGGCGGCCGACTCCACCCGTGAAGCAAATTGATGTAACGTTTCGCTGGGGGCGCGGACCAATGAATGCTTGCGGACCTTTCGGTCAACGCGCAGAAGCATTTGCCGGCTTTCATACTCCATGGGATCGCTATTGGCGCGCATTTTTTGGCGTTGTCGAATCCAAAGCAGCGCCACCAACATACAAAACAGCGGCAGCTGGGCGATTTGAAACACCAGCGTCAATGAATCAGTCGCCCGAAAAGAAAGCAGCCATCCAACGAGTTTTCCAAACAGAGTTCGGTCGTCATCGGAATCAAGCATGCCATCGGACGAAGCGTTCAATTCATCAATCAATTCGTGCTGAGTTGCCAGTGTGCGATAAGTTCGGCCAACGGTCGCTTCGACCGGAAACCATCGTTCCGATATCTGGTCATAGGCTTCGACCCACGCGTGGGCGTCCCGATTGCGGGCCAGCCAATACCTGCCGTTTTCGCTTTTCTCCATCGCGACATAACCTGTCACGTACCGAGTCGGCACGTCCTGGGTGCGCAGGAGCACGGCGGCCGCACTGGCAAAGAACTCACAATGCGCCGGATGTTGCGTCTTTAAAAAGTGAACCAGTGGATCGACATCTTGGGGAATCGTTGTGTTTCGCAGTGAATAGGTGAAATTGGCTTGGAAATACTCTTCGATCGCTCGCGCTTTCGCCTGCGCGGTCAGACGCCCTTCGCAAATCGAATTTGCATAGGGCGTCACTTCCTCTTTCAATCGGCTGGGCAATCGCAACATCACCTCCCGCCGCACGGGATCCAGTTTTTCGCGCGGGGTCTCACTGCCGATGCCCAAAACATAACCCTCGTTGGTGTCCACTCCGTTGTTCACAATGTCTTGGTGTGAAAGTGTGGTCGACCCGTACGTGGACGCTTCGATCCATTCCGTCGATAGGGAGGAAAAGACGAGCTGGCCTTTCAATGGAACGTTGTGGACTTCCACCGTGCCGATGAAAACTCCGTCTGGATTTTTTCTCACGCTAAAACGCTGCAACGGACCGCTGGTGCGTCTGTTCATCTTGGTCTGCCCCGGCATCAGGATTTGGATCGGCCTGGAACGCAGGGACGATGCGTTTGCCGGTGCAAAGTTGGAACGCTCGCTCATCACAGACCACGCCCCGCGATAGTAACTGTCAAAGATCGTCCCACGCAGGTAGCCGGGGGGATTGTTCGCATAGGCGGACAGCGCCGGTTGCCCCGGTTCACCCAGCATATGCCGCTTGACCGATCCCAACTTACTTCCGCGAACGTATCGCGTGCCGCCGATGGGCGTATTGGCCGTGACGGATTCCAGCCTTTGAGACAATGAATCAAAGAACTCCAATTGTAATCCTGGCACGACTTGCGAGGCCAAATGACCGGCAGCACTGGTGGACATCAACAATATTGACAGCGCCAGGATTGAATAGAGCAGCGGGCTGCGCCCTTCGCTGGATGAAATCGAGACAGTCGAATTCGGCAGCGGCATTAGCGAATGCATTTTTCCCAATCGACGATCCATCGTTTCCATCGACTGTTTGCGAATTTTCTCGCGTGTTCGATTGGATTGATCCGGATGCCAAAACGCAAGGATATGGTCAGCGGCAAACGCATACGCAACGACCGTAGCGAGTGCGGCGACGAGTTGCCCGTTAATGGTGTGGCTAACGCCTCCGGCCGTTACGGTTGTCAGTACGACAATCAATCCACATCCGAGCATCGCCGGATGACCACGTCGTGGATAAAACACCCACAACGTGATCATCGAAAACAATACCGTGTGAGCAACGACATCAACCGTCATCGCGACCGGATTTAAGATGCCGGCCATGTGGCGGATCACTCTTAGCGAAGCGATACCAACCGAAACGATTAAAACCGTCGGGATCAACGCAAATTTTCGCAACATCACCATGCGTTTCCGACGCCGTTCGTTTCGCTCCAATTGCAAGGCTAGAAGAGCTTGCTTGGATCGGGCCGAGGGGGTCGATGTGATTGTCGCCGTTTGCGTGTCAGGTTGTTCGTCCGTGTTCGCGACTTCGCGAATGCTGGACCATTGCATGAACAAACCGGCGACCATTAATCCGAAAACAAACACGCCGACCGTCGCGGCCATGGAATGGAACGTGTTTCCGACAAAAAAGACCAAAATCGTCAGTAATCCCGGCAGCAGCCAAAACCTTCCCGTATCAGATCGGTATTGATCGGCGGAGATGAGTGAATTTCGTCGGTGGATCGGCTTACCTTTCACAACGCTTCCCCCGTACGTTGAGGCGATTCGTGTTGACTTCGCGGCAGAATCGGAAAGTAGGTTGCGTTTGCCGGAAGGTCGGCCGCCAGTTTGACGTGCGGCCCCCTGTCAAGGTCGCACAGCGAAAAGATGATGGTTGGCTGTGCGCGATTGGTCTGAAGCGCTTTGCGGATGCGTTCCACGCCCAACACCGGATCGACGCCGTGCGCGGCAGCCAACCGCACCAGCATTCGGCTGTTGTCCTGTTCGGGCAGACTTGCGAATTGAATGCCCGAAAGTTCGGCATCCGATTCACACGTGATGACAAGCCTCAATTGCACCCGGCGACTTGAAATTTCGGCGATCGCGGATGTGGCAATCGACATCAATCGTTCAAACTCTTCATCCGAATCTCGCCGCCGCTGGATGGCCACCGACCTGGGTAATGACTTGTCGTCTATCGATTCCTGGGATGTGTCAACGATCAACGTGACCGCTTGAATGGAAGGCGCCTGGTACTCGCGGACGATCGGTCGCCCGAGTCTCGCCCAGGAAGCGAAATCCCAACGTCGAACAGGTACTCCGACCTGGTACTCGCGATTACCGACATATTCCACCGGCGCACCTTTGATCAAAAGTTTGGCCCACTCGCCGATCGATGCCAACATCAATCGGGTCGTAGGATCCTCGTCGCTGGTCGCCGGTGCCGGCGTGATCGCAATCTTTGTCGCCGGATCGATTTGTTTACGATTATGAAAGAAATGAAAGGGAAAGGTCGAAGCAACCTGGAAGGGAGGCAAATCATGAATTCCGCGTTTGTCAAAACGCATTGAACCGTGCCATTGCATCTGATCACCGCTTCGCAAAATGTCGACGTCGACCGGTGGCGAAGCGTCCCAGTTCACTTGATTGTTTTGGGCAAAAATGTCTCGCACCCCCTCGCGATCCCAGCCGACTCGCAAATTCAATGCCGGTAGAAAACGTTCATTCGTCAGTCGAACGTTGACGGAAAAAGGATGTCCCACAACCGCAGTGCGGGGAAGCGAAACACTGAATTTCAGCCGCGGGCCCATCATGCGATTGATCGCAGAACCGACCAACAGCATCGCGATACCCGCGCCCATCATGCCGCTCCAGGGGAACCCCCAAATGACATTCAATGTCATGAACAAGGCCAGCAAGACTGAAATCGATGCCACGGTCACACTGCGTCGCAGCGACTGGTAACCTCGAAACGGCGCTGCCAAGATCTGAACGACAAAACGCAAAGTGGCGACAATCGTACGTTTCCACGCCCGCGGGCGATCCGACGATACCGATCGGTCCTTCGGGCCTGTTGAATATTGTCGTGAATTCGATCCGCCGGTTACCTGCGCCGATTCCAGGCTCTCGACTGTCGATAACGATTCGGATGAAAGATCGAGGCTCAAACCAACACCTCCGTTTGCCGGACCAATTCGTCGATGATCGCTGCCGCATCATTCCATGTACTGGACACCGAACGCAAAGAAACACGATGTGCCAATACCGCGACAGCGACTTCCTGGATGTCGTCGGGCATGACAAAGTCGCGTTGATCCAAAACAGCGCGCGCTTGGGCGGCACGCAACAACATCTTTGACCCGCGGGGACTGCAACCCACGCGAAGCCGACTGTCCTGGCGCGTCGCGCTAACCAAGTCGACAAGGTAGCGGACGACTTTTCGGTCGACTGTGACTTGGCGAACGAAGTGTTGTAATGCCGCCAATTCATCGCGGTGCATGACCGGTTTCAGTTCGGCCGACGGATCACGAGATGCCTGATCCAACAACAGTTCGACTTCACTTTCCGCATCGGGATAGTCCATGGACAAACGGAACAAGAACCGATCGAGCTGTGATTCTGGCAATGGATACGTGCCTTCGAATCCACTGGGATTCTGAGTCGCAATGACGACGAAGGGTTTTTCCAACCGGTAGAGAGTCGAGTCGATGGTGACCTGTGACTCCGCCATCGCCTCCAACAAAGCGCTTTGCGTTCGCGGGGAAGCGCGATTGATTTCATCGGCAATCAACAAGTTGCAGAAGATCGGTCCACGACGAAAGTGAAATTCGCCCGAAGCCGGTTGAAAGATTGCACTGCCCAAGATGTCCGACGGCAACAGGTCCGGTGTGCATTGGATGCGTTGGAAATCCAGATCAATCAGCGCCGCAATCGACTTGGCAAGCGTCGTCTTGCCCACACCGGGAACGTCCTCCAACAACACCGAACCCTCGGCCAGGATGCACGTCAAAACCGAATCGATCACATCGGACTTTCCACGGATCACGGTTTGCAGCTGTGTGCGTACGGATTCGATTTGTTCCAACCGCGACTTCGCAAACTCCGCATCCGGCCGCGATGGTGTCTTGCTAGACGAATCGTAGTCGTCGGACAGTTGGCCCAATGATCCCCCCGACGACGTGCCCGACGTTTTGCCAGATTGTTCCAAGTCACGACCAGGAACCTGAGACTCATTTCCGTGCGTAAACATGTGGGTCCTCCAGCAGATGCCGAATTGGTCGGTGGTGTGGTTCGCAATTGATCGCCGCGACGTCAACGGTTGTCGAACAACTGCTATTCAGAATAGAACGTCAGCAAATAGAACGTCAGCAACCCTCCTCGGTCGCAACGGAAGCACATCTCGGTGCACCCGAATCCAAACTAAATGTAACGGTTATTGAACAAAGACAGCAAGTTTTCTCTCCGGCACTTGTGCTTTCCCGATCGTCCACCCCGGGTGAGACTTGTGTCTGGACAAAGCACTCATGTTTCGTCAATTCTTAATTTTGCGCTGCGATGGACTTCCGGCGCTTCGACAAATGTCGAAGCACTAATATCGCGGCACAGAGTCGTCGATTTGTTTGCTCCACGCGTCGATCCCGCCGGCCATGTTTTGAGATTTCTCGAAACCCATCGATCGCAATGCCTGGGTGACTTGCATGCTACGCCCACCGTGGTGGCAATGAATGACAATTCTAGATTCTTTGTACGATTCCAACTCGGCGATTCGATCACGCAATTCTCCCATCGGGATCAACACGCTGCCATCGATCTTTGCGGTGTCGAACTCATTCTGTTGCCGAACATCCAGCAATAGAAACGACTCGCCTGCCTCCCGTAATTTGTTTACGGCGTGAACATCGATTTCGATCGGAAATTCGTTTGACATTTTTTTTCTCACGAAGCTAAAGTCGGCAATTGGAGATAGTGGTCTGGAAGATCGCCGACGCCCCCAGCCGCTCCAGTTTCTCCATAACGTCGATCACTTCGTCGCTGCGCACCATCACCCGCACGCTTCGCCAGTGCTCGTCTTCGAGTGTTCCGATCGTGGGCGAATCAAATCCGGGCGTGATCAATTCGGCCTCCGCCAGCTTTGCCGTTGGAATGTTGTATTCCAACAACGAGTAGTCTCGGGCAATCACGACCCCTTCGAGACGGCGTACGACTCGGTCGGCCGTTTCTCTGTCGCGACAAGAATCATTTTGGATCAAAACGGTTTCGTACGAGCCGATTTCATCCAGAATGCGTAAACGATTGGCTGCCAGCGTGCTGCCCGTTTCCACCAGGTCGACGATCGCATCGGCAACACCAAGCTGGATCATCACTTCGACGCTGCCGGAGAGTGAAACCATATGCGCCAGCGCGTTGTGCTGTCCCAGGTACGCCTTTGTGATGTTCGGAAAACTCGTCGCGATCCGTTTTCCGTCTAACTCATTTGCGGATCGAATTTCGCCGTCGTCCGGGATGCAAATCGCCAGCCGGCAGCGCCCGACGCCCAACCGCATCCGGGTCGCTACGTTGACGTTGGCTTCTTCGACCAAATCACTGCCGGTAATTCCCATGTCGATCGCGCCTTCGGCGACCAGCGTCGGGATGTCGTCGGTGCGCAAAAAGACCAAGTCGATCGGCAGCCCTTTGACCTTGGCGAACAAGCCGCGATTCTGGCGGCGAAAGTTCAACCCGGCCTGAGAAAGAAGCTCTGACGACAGCTCGCTGAGTCTGCCCTTGCTTGGAATTCCGATCCGTAAATTGTTAGTCAGTTGTCCCATTAATTTGTTCCGATTCTGCCGCCGCAATCGGCGTCTACTCTTCCGTTTTCGTTGTTGTTCGGTTCGCCTTTTCGACCAGTCCCGACGTCCCCTCACGGCGTTGCAATTCGGTAGCGACCTCGGCCAGATCGACGCCCCTAAAAGCTAACATGACCAACGTGTGATAGATTAAATCGGCGGCTTCGTAGACAAAGTGCTCGCGGCCGGCCTCGCCGGATTCCTCAGCCGCATCAATCAATTCGCGGGCCTCCTCCAAAATCTTCTCGCCGATCTTTTCTGAACCGGCGTCCATCAACTTTGTGGTATACGATCCGGTCGGTCGGGATCGCGCCCGCTCGGAAAGGGTCTGCATGAGACGCTGAAGCGGCAAAAGCGGTTCGGGCATCAGAATCAAAGGGATGACTGTTTAGAATGGTCGGGTTCGGGTCGTCGGGTTCGGGGAAACACGGGAGGTTGCCCAATGAATCGTATCGCAGGATCGTAGATCAGACACCAGATTGCGTCCACTACGCCTGGGGCGCATTAACAAAGTCATCAAATTGGCCGGCGGCCTTGGCGGCGACCTCCCTTTGGGAGGGGGGCTCGCGGCGATGCCCGATGTGAAATCAGGCCGCCAGAGATTGTAAGTGTGCCGACCATTGGCGATATTTCGGGGCCCGACAGAATTTCGGGGCCCGACAGATTATCCTGTTTGGCGACAAAGGTCGGTTTCCACGGAATGCAAGTCTATTTTGCCTCAAACAACTACTTCTTGGTCCAGATTTAATTTTGGGGTTGGGAGCGTAGCGGAAGTCGTCAAGACTT
>JAGQPO010000063.1:0-559 GCA_020426665.1 Planctomycetales bacterium | reverse complement strand
CGGACGAATCGAAACTCTTGACGAGATCCGCTACCCTGAAACCAAACCTGGGCGATGCAGTAGGGGCTTTGCCAGCGAACTCGATCCGCATTAGTGTGTCTCGTAAATCGTGTGGTCCACCAGCGGCCGCCTACTTTGCCCCGCCCCCCAGATTTTTCGCCATGATCACGATCGTCGACTACCAGATGGGCAACTTGCGGAGCGTGCAAAAGGCCGTTCAAAGAATCGGTGGTGACGCAGTGATTTCCTCGGACCCCGATGAGATCGCCTCCGCGGATCAGCTGATCCTGCCCGGCGTGGGCGCTTTCGGCGATGCCATGGCTGAAATCAATCGCCGGGACCTGGCCCAACCGATTCGCGATTTCGTCCAAACCGGCCGACCGTTTTTGGGGATTTGCCTGGGGCTGCAATTGCTGTTCGAGGAAGGATTTGAGCACGGCACACACCGAGGATTAGGGATTTTGTCTGGCGATGTGGTGAAATTTGATTTGCCCAGTGAATTCAAAGTTCCGCACATGGGTTGGAATACCGTCACCAAAACCACCGACTGCCCGTTGCT
>JAGQPO010000062.1 GCA_020426665.1 Planctomycetales bacterium | reverse complement strand
GGTGCGGCCCATGCCGGATGATGGCTCCAGAATTTGCCGACGCCGCGGCGATGCTTTCACCTGGTGTCATATTAGCAAAACTTGATACCGATGCGTCGCCAAGAACGTCATCAAAGTTCTCGCTCGCCGGCATCCCAACCATTATCCTGATGCGCCACGGCATCGAGACCGCACGCCAGTCCGGCGCGATGCAATCCCGGCAAATCGTCCAGTGGGTCAAACAGAATTTGTGAAGCGCTAACCTTGAAAGGACAATTAGCCAAAACCAACGGAGCGACCGTCTAAATGCCTCGATACGACAATCCTGCGTTTCATCTGGGTATGATTTACGTGTCGAAGCAACGTTACGTCGTTGATCGCTCTGCGATCAATGCGTTAGATCGTCGAGCGATCAACGACAAACCTTAATACCTGCGACACGAGTGCTCATTCGATCTCACCACATCCGGACATTCAATGACAATCCGTTTGCCGACCATTGCATTGACGATAGTCATTGCGTTATCTGGGATTTGCGTGACACAAACGGTGGCCCAGGATGTAATTACCTCGCCCAGCGGTGATCAACGCGAACCGATTGTCAGTGCAACCTATTTCCAGCGAATGAAGTTGCTGACACTCGCCGAAGGCGATCCCAATTGCATCATCTTTACGGTTCGTGGCAAAGTGGTCGCGCCCGACGGAGAACCGGTCAAAGACGCGATGGTTGTGCTAAGAGAATCCAGCACGTTCCGCTATGGTAGCAGCAACAAGATGTTTCCAGTCACATCGACCGGTCCCTACATGGTCAACGATGTTTTTGCGAGAACGACGACGGACAAATACGGAAATTACGAGTTCGTGAAAGTCGCTGCACCGATGGTTACCGAACGTTATCAGAAACGTTGGGACTGGCACGTTGTTGCGGCGGTCCCAAACGGCCAAGTCGGATGGAGTCAATTGAAGCGGGGATACACGGTTCCCGATACGATTGAACTCGTCCGAGACATTAGACTCCGCGCTACCAATCCGCTTACCGGCAAACTACTGTCGGCCCAAGGTCAACCGGTTGCACATGCATACGTGCGATCAACAAGCCTTAGACAGGCGGACAGCGAAGCCGGTGGCTATCAGTCCGTCGATGAGTTGGACCTTAATGCCAGTTCATTGCAGCTGTCGGTGCAATCCGATCAAAACGGGCAATTTACGTTTCCCGCGATTCCAATCGGGCTCGCCGCGTCGGTCTACATTCAAAGTGCCGAACACGCGTTTCCACCCGTACGCATCGCGTCGCCAGAAGTTGTTTCAAAACTTCGCAACGAAGTCCGTAATCACCTTGAACCAGTCTCCGTCTACGGAGAGACCGTCAGTAGTCCGGCAACGATCCAAGCGGCGCCCCAATTGACCATCCGTGGCGTGCTGCGTGATGAATCGGGTTCACCGCTTTCAGAACGAAAAATTACGTTGGGCTCGTTCGTTAAATATGCCGTAACGGATGGACAAGGACGATTCGAGTGGCCGATCACGCACAAATCGCTCAATCGACAAGGTTTTGCACCGGGGGACCTGCCACAAGTGGTGCGGTTTTACGCGAGAGACCTAGGCGACAACTACGTTTCGCTGGTCCACGAGGAACCGCTGGAAAATCTGTTGGCGTCACGAGAGGTCCGATTGATCGCAACCAAGGGAGTTGAAGTATCCGGGAAAGTAATCACCAAAGGCGACAAGCAACCTATCCCCGACATCCGCGTCTATGTCACCCCTGCCAATGACTCGAATCCATTGAAGGCGCTCTCCGCACTGACCGATGCGAACGGAGCCTATCAAATTGTCGCGCCCAAGGTGCCTGTAATCGTAAGCATCGGCGGAACCGTACCAGGGCTTGTATTGCCGAGCTATCGAAGCTCTTTGGATAAATCCATAGCAGACGAGTTTTCTAGGGTTATCGATCTCACGCCTGGCGACGCTGTCACACTACGTCCGTTCGAAGTGGAGCGGGCCGCAGGCATTCAAATTCATGTTGTTGATGACGCGGACAACCCGATTTCGGCAGCGCACGTCACCGCATCCTATCTAACATCGATAGCGCCGCAATCATCGCATCGCAGCCCCCGCGACCTGTCACCCGACGCGGTCACTGACGAACGGGGACGATGCAGGATTTACCCGAAGGTCCAAGATTGGGAAGACGGTTTGGTGCGCGCCGAAGGCAACGTCAACGGAGAGCGTTGGTTCGGCAGCGAGTTGCTGACCACCGGATCCAACCAACTCGTTAAAATCCGACTAAAAAAGCCGTGGCGTGTCGTCGGCCGAGTCCTGCTTGACGGGGCACCGGCGATGGATGTCCAAGTCTTTCTGACGCGAAGAGTCGATGACCGAAGCCGCCCGACGAGCAAAACGATGCAGTACATCGATTCGACATCCACCGACAAAGATGGGGCGTTTGCATTCATTACCGCCGCAAACGAAGAATACGGCGTGTCGGTAAAACAACCGCCCGGAGGTGCGGCGCGTTCCCGCCGCGCCTATTACCCCAAAGTTGTCGGTGACGGATTACTGCGGTTTCCCGACATACAGTACCAGAGTCCGTCGGGTACGAATGACCAACCCAAAATCCAGCTCGGGACGATTCGAGGGATCATTAAGGATGTCGATGGCCGCCCCATCAGCGGCGCACAAGTTCGGTTGCAACAATATTCGGACGGTGCCTATTACCGCGCCATCCGCGATCAGTTTCCGATCACCCCCGCAACCACAGACGACAAGGGTAAATTCCAACTGATCGGAATGCCGCCGGGCGAAGTCTACTTGAGCATCTACCCGTCACGCAATGAAAACGAAACCAAGTTTATTGCAACCATAATTAGATCCACCGTCGGCAACGAAAGCGTTTCCGTCGTGGTCGACCCCGGGCTCGTTCGAGAGCTGCCCCGAATCGAACCGGTTCGTGTGCTCCCGATCAGCGATAGACGATAGCCGCAGCGGAGTGTTGCTCCTGCCTGTCAGGCTCCGACGATCATATTCATTTGGACCTTAGTCGTAATGCTTTCCATTATCATCACTGCTGCGGCGATCACGATATCAGGTGTTACGTCCATCCGGGGCCGCGTCCTGGACCAGGACGACCAGCCCATCGTCGGTGCGGTGGTTTGCATCAACTCCGCAACGCCCAAAGAAAACGCCAATACAAATCCGTCACAAAGTTCACCCGATTGCGGCACCATCGCAGTCACCGACCAGCACGGACAATTTCAGTTCGCCGACGTATCGGATGAATCCATACTGAGCATCACCGCGGGTGCGACGAACTATCGAGGAATGATCAACAGGTCTGTCGATCCAACCGCAACAGACGACCTTGAATTTCAATTGACCAAATTGGACACATCGGACAACGGAAGACTTGTCACCGGGCGACTCGTCAGTCCTGAAGGAGTGCCGGTGGCTGGAGCAGCAATCACGATCAATCGCAATGCACAAATGATTACTCTTCCGCAACCTACAACCGGTGCCGTCACGCCGTCAACCGTGAGCGACCTGGAAGGAGGATTCGCGCTTCACATCCCAGGTCCTATGTCGTCGGTCACGGTCAAGATCGAAGCGTCTGGCTATGCCCCATCACTGTCTCCCGCGTTGCATGTCGGGCGAACCAACCCACCGATCCAGATCAATGCGGGAACGAGCCTGACGGGACGATTGGTGGCAAACGGTGAACCGGTGGCCGGGCTCATGTTGGAAGTTGTTCAACAGAATCGTTCGCTTGGGAATTTGATCACGCCCCGGAAAACACGAACAGCTGAAGACGGAACGTTTCGTATCGATCTGTTACCACCGATGGCCGAATTCACGCTTTGCAGCCCGCTCGGACAATCGACGGGCACGGCCCTGCCGGTCACACTCGTCACGACGCCCCGCGCCGGCATGCTTGCCGATCTCGGTGACGTAGCGGTCGGGCCGTCTCATCGACTGACAGTCAAATTGATTTCGTTTGGTGGCCAGCCCATCCCCACCGGTGCACGTTGCTACCTGAAACAGAAACATGCATCAAGTCCGGACTATCAATCATTTTCATCGTCGAACGGATATACATTAACCTTCCAAGGCGTCGCGTCCGAGGTCGTTGAATTGGGAATCGCCGTTGATGGATACGAGGTGATCCATACTGATCCGTTCTGTCAAATCGATGTGAACCGCAGGTTAAACTTAAAAGTCCTTGACGATCGCACCTTAACGATCGCGATCAAAAAATCGCAATGACGAACGCCAGAATGCTCCCACGGACGCCCCCCTACAAAACGTCGGTCGCTGACTCCTTCTGTCTTCCTGTCCTATTCAATTGATTGACATGAACGCCCCACTCTCCGAAAACGATCTTGGCGCCTACGATCGCGATGGATTCGTTTTGCGCAAGTCCCTTTTTGATCGAGAAGAAATCGATTTGCTTCGCCGAGCAGCGCGTGAAGACAAACAGCTAGACGATCACTCTTTTGGCCGGGCCGATGGCGAAGGCGGCACGGTCCGACTATCGCTGTGGAATCATCCCGGCAAAGGAATCTACGGCGCCTTCGCACGTTGCAATCGGATGGTCGGTACCGCCGAACAACTTCTGCGAGACGAACCGTACCACTACCATTCCAAAATGATTATGAAGGACGCGCGTGTCGGCGGCGCGTGGGCTTGGCACCAAGATTATGGTTACTGGTATTCAAACGGGGTCCTGACGCCCAACTTGGTCAGCGCCTTTATCGCGGTGGACCCATCAACCCGCGAAAACGGATGCTTGCAGGTGATCCGCGGCTCGCACCATTGCGGTCGTATCCATCATCAATTGACGGGCGACCAGGCCGGCGCCGATTCGGAACGCGTCCAGGAAATATTGAAACGAATGGAATTAATACACGTCGAAATGGATCCCGGAGACGTTTTGTTTTTCCACTCCAACGTATTGCATCGAAGCGATCAAAACCAAAGTGATAACCCGCGCTGGTCGATGATCTGTTGTTACAACGCAAAAAGTAACGATCCCTACAAAGACTCGCACCACCCGCGTTACACCCCACTTGATCGATTGGACGATTCGGCAATCAAGACGATCGGGATCCGACGATTCGAAGACGATACGGATGAAGCCGCGTTCTTGGACCCCAATCACGACGCGAGCGCCAAGTCGCTGGTGAGAGAGGATTAGCAGCGCGACTACTTTTGACTTGGGGTTTTTCGTTGATCGCTCTGCGGTCTAACGCTGTGATCGCAGAGCGGTCAACGACGATGAAGATGCTTCAACTAGAAAATTGAAACAGAACGAAGCCCTCCTCACGCTTTTTGAAGTTGCGATTTTTCAGCCCAGATGGCGA
>JAGQPO010000061.1 GCA_020426665.1 Planctomycetales bacterium | reverse complement strand
AAGACGAACATGGACGAGTTCGCGATGGGTGCCAGTACGGAAACCAGTGCATTCGGCGTGACCAAAAACCCGTGGGATCGGACGCGCACGCCAGGCGGCAGCAGCGGTGGAGCGGCGGCGGCGGTTGCCGCGGGAACCGTGCCGCTTAGTTTGGGGACGGATACCGGCGGTTCGATTCGCCAGCCCGCATCGTTTTGTGGCGTGACCGGATTGAAGCCGACTTATGGGCGGGTCAGCCGGTATGGGTTGGTTGCGTTTGCGAGCAGTCTGGATCAAATCGGACCGATCGCATGGTCGGCCGATGATTGTGCGTTGTTGATGAATGTGCTCGCGGGTTTTGATCCGCGTGATTCAACATCGTTGAATGTCGAAGTGCCGGATTACACGGCCGCGACCGCGTCCAAGGATTTACGTGGAATCCGAATCGGCGTATTGAGAGAGTCGTTGCAAGCCGAAGGTATCGACGATTCGGTACGTTCCGCTGTGGCGCACTCGATTGGTGTTTTCGCCGAACTTGGCGCCGAGATCATTGATGTGGATCTGCCACACCGCGAGTATTGGGTGCCGACTTATTACGTGATCGCACCCAGCGAAGCGAGCAGCAACCTGTCGCGTTATGACGGTGCCCATTACGGGCATCGCGCCAGTGACGGCGCCGGCGATTTGGTATCGATGTATTGCCGAAGTCGCGCCGAGGGTTTTGGTGCGGAGGTCAAGCGTCGCATCATGGTCGGCACCTACGCACTGAGCGAAGGTTACGCGGACGAGTATTACAACAAGGCGTTGAAGGTGCGACGGCTGATTCGCGGCGATTATGACGCGGCATTTGCTCAAGTCGATCTGCTGCTCGGTCCGGTCGCTCCGACAACGGCCTTTAAATTGGGCGACAAAATAGACGACCCGATCCAGATGTACCTGTGTGACTTGTTCACTGTCGGCGCGAACCTTGCAGGTGTGCCGGCGATCTCGCTGCCCGGCGGGTTTGACGAATCCGGGTTGCCGATCGGCATTCAATTGCAAGCACCGGCTCTGAATGAAAGCCGATTGCTGTTTGCCGCTTCCGCCTTCCAATCGGCGACCGATTATCACACCAAACGACCGAAACAATAAACGATGTCACAGCTACCGACCACCACGATCATTGGATTGGAAGTCCATGTCCAACTGAAGACAGCGACGAAACTGTTTTGCGGTTGCAGCACCAAGTTCGGCAGTCCGCCCAACACGCAAGTGTGCCCGGTTTGTTTAGGATTGCCCGGTGCATTGCCGGTGATGAACGAGCACGCGATTGAGCTGTCGATTCGCGCGGGATTGGCAATCAACTGTGATATCCCGCCGCTGACAAAATGGGACCGCAAGCAATATTTTTATCCCGACTTGCCCAAGGGTTACCAGATCAGCCAGTTTGATTTACCGATCTGTGCCGACGGCTGTCTGGAGATCGCGGATCCGGCAGATCCCGATGCGACGCGTAAGATCGGGATCACGCGAGCGCACTTGGAAGAAGACGCCGGCAAAAGCATGCACGACGAAGCGTCGGGGCGCGGCGACAGTCGCATCGATTTGAACCGCTGTGGTACGCCGCTGTTGGAAATTGTCAGCGAGCCCGATTTGCGTACCGCCGACGAGGCGCTCGCCTATCTGACAAAACTAAAAGAGATCATGACCCACTTGGGCGTCTCGGATTGCGAGATGCAAGAAGGCAGTTTACGAGTAGACGCCAATGTGAATTTGCACATCGACAAGCACGGTGAAATCATTCAAACGCCAATTGTCGAAGTCAAAAACATGAACAGTTTTCGCAACGTCGTTGCGGCGATCCAGTATGAGGCGCATCGCCAATATGCAGAGTGGGAAGAAAAGGGGTTCACGAAACAGACGCATGGCAAGCGGACGTTCGGCTGGGACGATGTCAAAGAGTTGACTTATCCCCAACGTGAGAAAGAGGAATCTGCGGACTATCGTTATTTCCCCTGTCCCGATTTATTGCCCGTCCGCATACCGGTCGAGCGAGTCGAAGCGATTCGCGCAACGCTTGGCGAAACGCCCGACGAGACGCGGGCGCGGTTGCAATCACAATACTCCATCAAGCCCTACGATGCCGACGTCATCGTTTCCCAAGGCCGCGCAATGGTCGACTACTTTGATACCGTGGCGATGGCAAGTGGTGACGGGAAACGCGCCAGCAGTTGGATTCAACAAGACGTCATGCGGACGTTAAAAGAGCAGGGCGGTGACATTGAATCGTTTGGCGTCTCGGCGGAACAACTGGGCGAGATTCTGTCCAAAGTCGGTTCCGGCGAGTTGACCAATGACCGTGCCCGCGATGTGTTCAAACACGTGATCGAAAACGGTGGTGGCGTTGACGATGCGATTAAGTCACTGGGGATCGAAGCGGTCGATGATTCAGAGATGGAAACACTGGTCCAGGCTTTGTTGGACGCCAACCCCAAGGTCGTTGACGACGTCAAAGGCGGAAACGATAAAGCCGTCGGGTCACTGATCGGCCAGGCGAGAAAACAAAACCCCAATGCAAATCCACAAACGGTCCGCGACATCGCCCTGCGGCTGATCAACGGGGCGTAGAAGCGGGTGAGTGCTTCAACAAGCAAGCAGAACATTGATTCAACGGATCGTGGCAGTGTTCCGCGCGGACTGCCCAGTCAGCGCCGCTTTTCAATCGATCGCCATCCGCCGGCGAACCTCGCATGAAAACTAGCTCCGGCGTCGGTCACCGGAGCGCGCTGGCGAACGGCGGAAACTCGCATCGGTCTTCGGCACCGAATGAATTCTGGAGATCACGAAACGGGGTTCGGTTTGTCCAACTTCGCGGCGT
>JAGQPO010000060.1 GCA_020426665.1 Planctomycetales bacterium | reverse complement strand
GAACTGCAATCAGTAAACGTCCCATCGCCGTTGTTCCGAAGCAATCGATTCTTCCCCAGGTTTGCGAAAAACAGGTCCGAGAATCCGTCCTCATTAAAATCTCCGACCGCGCATCCTTGACCAAAGTCCGTCAATCCCACGCCCGCCGATTCGCCTGCAGTGACAAATCGCCCGCCGATGTTTCGAAGCAGTTCATTTGCCGCGGAGTCATTGCCAAACATCTTTCCGCCGGCCCCCATCACGATGCAGTCGCAACGGCCGTCCAAATCAAAATCGATCGCACCGCCCCCAGTACCGGTCGATCGGACTAGGGGCATCTTACTGGGATCGATCGGGCTCTTGTCCTCTCCGATCCCGGCGAGCCCCCATTGATCGCTAACATCGGTCAAGCGGAGATGCTCCGCGATTTTGATCGGCGGCACGACTGATGTCGGACGCGCCCTGGAACGCTCGACAAACGTCGGAATTGGTAATCGCGACAGATCGACTGAAATCCCCGGCGTGTCTCGTTCCGAAATCCAACTGGGATCTTCTTTCAAACGAATAACAATCTGGTTTCTCAAGCTAGATAAGTCTTTGTCCGGTTGCTGTTTTAACGTCATCGCCACGGCAGTCCACGCCTCGGCCTCCCAGTTTCGACCGAGTCGCGACAGTGCCTCGGCGACATCGACAGCCAGTCGCTGGCTTTGCTGATTGCTCCAAACAAATTCGGTGAATGACGTTCGCATGGCAATCAAATCAGCCACTCGCCGCTGGAAACCTTCTAGTTCACTGATCGAAACGATCGCTTCATCTGTGCCGCCGTCGGGATTGAACAGACGCGTCGCCAATGAAAGCCTTGTCCAAGCACTGCTGTTATTTGGGTCGCGTCGAGTCGCTTCCCAATAAGCTCGAATCGCCTGTGCGTCATCCCCGCGGTGCGTGCACCAGTCACCCACTGCGATCCAGTAGTTGGCAAATTCGTCGCAGCCCGGTGGCGTTTCGCGATACCATTGTTGAACGTCATCAAATAAACCCAGTGAACTAAGGTTTAACCCCATCAGCGCTGACGCTACGGCAAAGTTCGGATCTGATTCCAATATCTCTTCACAGACTTGTCGTGATTCGTCGAATCGCTGGCTGTCGTTCAATTCGACAGCCTTGGCCAAGAGAATCCGACCATCTTCGGGATTCCGTTCACGCAAGAGTTCTTGTGTTGCGGCAGTGTGTATTCGATTCGCAGCGTCAGTGAATGTAACCAGGAATTGCAAATCAAATTTTCGATTTTGGATCAGCCATCGATAATGGGGCTCGATCAAATCATCGCGTTGGGCTTCCTTTAGAAACCCGACCAATAAGATGCGCCAGTTACTCTGATTGGGGTGCGCCTGTATCGCTTGTTCCAACAACGCGATCACGCCATACAGATCGCCAACATCCATCAACGCGTGAATTGCAAACTCGACGTGCGGTGCTGCGAAATCCGCTAGCCGAGCCGCGTCGGCCACGAGCTTCGACGCCAGACGCCTGTTCCCCGTCATCGCGCTGACCTTGGCGACATCTGTCATTACATCGGGGTCATTCGGACGAACGATCAGAGCTTCTTTGACATCCTCGCTGGCGAGTTGCCATTTCTCTGCCCGCATGGCGCTCCGCATTCGTGTGACCGGATCATCGCTGGACTGCTCGCGACCAGTCCGACTTTCTTCCCCACAACCGACCAAGTAGAGACAGATTACGATCGGAAGCCAAATGAGACATCTCATAGGGATGCGTCTGGGATTTTGTGAAAGAGACGATCGATTTCTTCAATTCGCGAAACGGCTCTCTCGCAGGGCGAACAATGCGTCAATGAACGGCGGTCAACAATGTATTCTATCTGAACCAATGACGTGGTGGGTACCGAATCAAACCCGCAACCGAGTGGGTGCCAGATCTTGCTAGACACGAATCAACCGGGCGTCGGTCAGCGGGCCGCAGGACAAGAAAGATCTTAACCACAATGCGAGTCGACGTCATTTTCATTCGGTGTCACAGGATGATTCGTCTATATTGGTATTGGTATATTGGGCACTGCACGATGAATCCACGTTACGACTCCCCGTCGTTCCCTGTACTTCGAGCCCCCTGTTGGTGCCGATGACCCGCAAGAAAAGGCAATTTAAATTGGTCCAAATCCCAGTGTCCGTACGTTTTTTTGCCGTATGTGTCTGGTCGGCGATATCAATCACGACTTTGCCGGCCGGCGATGTCGAAACTGGAAATCGAGTCGTCGATGACGATGAGTCCGGTGTCGCTGTAGCGTTCAATCGCGAGATCCGACCGATTCTTGCTGAAAACTGTTACGCCTGTCACGGTTTTGATGAAGCGTCGCGCGAGGCAGATCTGAGACTCGATACGCTTGACGAAGCGATCGGAAGCGACAGCGGGTCTGCGATCGTACCGGGTAAGCCGCAGGAAAGTGAGTTCGTGTCGCGTATTCTCTCCGAAGATTCCGACCTGCTGATGCCGCCGCCCGACACTGGGAAACAGCTGACCGAACAACAAAAACAGACACTCCGCCGTTGGGTCCAGCAGGGCGCACACTACGATGCACACTGGGCATTCACGCCGCCCAAATTGCTGGCGCCGCCGATCATCGCCGGCGTTTCGCACCCGATCGATCGATTCATCCATGCGAGATTAAATGACGAATCGATTCGCCCTTCGGCGCGCGCAGGCCTTGAAACGTTGATTCGCCGCGTCAGTCTTGATCTGACAGGATTACCGCCGACACCGGAGCAGATTGACGTGTTCGTTCGTGAGTCTGAAACCGATGCGTCGGCGGCCTACCGCGAACTCGTTGATCGGTTGCTTGCCAGTCCGCACTATGGCGAGCGATGGGGACGATGGTGGCTTGACCAAGCTCGATACGCCGACAGCAATGGCTATTCGATCGATGGTCCACGCAGCATCTGGAAGTATCGTGACTGGGTCGTCGACGCTTTGAACCAGGACATGCGATTCGACACGTTCACGATTGAACAATTGGCAGGAGACCTGCTTCCACAGGCGACGCAAAGTCAAAAGGTTGCCACGGGATTTCATCGCAACACGCAAATCAATCAAGAAGGCGGCATCGACACTGAACAGTTCCGCGTCGATAGCATCTTTGACCGCGTGGCCACGACGGGCACCGTCTGGCTGGGGCTGACGATCGGGTGCGCACAGTGCCACGATCACAAGTTCGACCCGATCACCCAGGTTGAATACTATCGCATGTTTGCTTTCCTGAACAATCAGGACGAGCCGACAATGAAGGTCTACCAGCCGAACGTCGATGTGGACGCGCTGGCGTCAGAACTAAAAACGGTGAAACAGACACTGACCGAGTTCTTGTCGGCCCGGAACGACCAGATTGATGCGTGGGGCAAGGCCGTGGCCGACGACGCAAAAAAGAAACTGCCTTCTGCCGTAAGAAAAGCTCTGGACACCGAAGATGCCAAACGCAGCTTCGATCACAAACGGGAATTGTTCGCCGAAGCCGTCAAAGCCGGCGCGATCGAAGACGAAAACGGAATGTTTGAATCCCTCACCAAGCGATACACCGATCTGGATGATGCGCTGAACAAAACCGACACCACGCTTGTTCTGAGCGAGCGGTCAGAGCGACGAAAATCGCATGTTTTGATCAAAGGCGACTTCACACGTCCGGCCGACGAAGTCTCTCCAGGAACTCCGTCCATTCTACATCCACTCGGGGAAGTGTCCGATCCGCCGAATCGACTTGATCTTGCAAGATGGATCACGCGTCCCGAAAACCCGTTGACGTCACGTGTAATCGTCAATCGAATTTGGCAACAGTATTTTGGGCGTGGCCTGTCAGAGATCGAAAACGATTTTGGGCTGCAAGGCGCGCCGCCCTCGCATCCAGAACTATTGGACTGGTTGGCACTTGAATTCATCCGACAAGATTGGAGTCTGAAACAGATCCACCGATTGATTGTGACGTCTCAAACGTACCAGCAGGCTTCGACATTTAGAAAAGATCTACAGGACATAGACCCGGACAACTATCTATTGGCGCGACAGCAGCGATTGCGATTGGACGCAGAAATCGTTCGTGACGTGGCTTTGGTGGCCAGCGGATTGCTGGCGCCGAAACTTGGTGGACCACCGGTCTTTCCGCCGATTCCCGACGGCGTCATGAGCCAGGGCCAGGTGCGACGATCGTGGGAGACCAGCCGGGGAGACGACCGATATCGTCGCGGGATTTATACGTTTAAGTTTCGGGCCACTCCGCCGCCCTCGTTGAACGTCTTCGACGCGCCGGATGGATTCAGCACCTGCACCCGCCGCATCCGCAGCAACACTCCGCTGCAGGCGCTAACGTTGATGAATGACCCCGCATACTTTGAATTCGCGACCGCACTTCAAAAGATCATCCAACAAGATGGCATCCAGGTCGCATTTCGCCGTTGCACATCCCGCCCGCCGACCGACGATGAACTCGCCATCCTGGACCGACTTGATACGCTGGGCGCCGCCCGGGCGCTATTGAACCTAGACGAAACGATCACACGAGAATAGTAGAAGATTCGACCCGATGAATTCAAAGAATCTCCGCGAGACGACGCGCCGGCATTTTTTCAGCAATTGCACGATGGGCGTCGGTTCGATGGCACTGGCGTCGCTGATGGCCCAGGAAGGGATTTCCACGCCGACGTCGCAGTCATCAAACCCGTTGCTGCCTAAACCGACTCACTTCCCGCCGCGAGCCAAAAACGTCATCTTTCTGTTCATGGCCGGTGGTCCGACCCAGTTGGAGACGTTTGAATACAAACCGGAGCTGACCAAACGAAACGGCGAACCGATCCCGGAAAGTTTTATCAAGGGAAAACGGTTTGCGTTCATGAATTCCAGTCACCGCAGCAACCTGCTCGGTTCGACGCGGACATTCCAACGATATGGGAACAACGGGACCTGGGTCAGCGACTTGCTGCCGCACACCGCTGGGATCGTTGACGAATTGAGCATCGTCAAGACGTGTAAAACGGATCTGTTCAATCACGCGCCTGCGAAGTTCTTTATGAACACGGGAAGCGGCCAATTTGGTCGTCCCAGCATGGGCGCCTGGGTGACATACGGGTTGGGCAGCGAGTGCGAAGACCTGCCCGGATTTCTGGTCCTGCAAAGTGGTCCGCGTGGACCGCGCGGCGGCGCAGTGCTGTGGGGCAGCGGCGTGTTACCGACCACGTACCAAGGCGTGCCGCTGCGGAATCAAGGCGATCCGATTCTGAATCTTTCGACGCCGGACACTGTGACGCCCGACCAGCAGCGTCAACTTGTCGACAGCGTGCGTGAATTAAATCTAAAACGACTGGTCGCGTCGGGAGACGAAGAGATCGCGACGCGAATCAATGCGTATGAGTTGGCCTACAAGATGCAAAGCTCGGCGCCGGAGTTGATGGATACTTCCGGTGAAAGCGCCGAGACACTTGACTTGTATGGCATCAAGGATCCGAACGAATCGAGTTACGCCCGCAATTGTCTGTTGGCTCGGCGTCTCGTCGAACGCGGCGTGCGATTCATCCAACTGTACCACACCAATTGGGATCATCACGGCGGCCCTACCGAGAACCTTCAAAAGCACCTGCCGGAGATCTGCAAAGAGATCGATCAAGCCTCCGCGGCCCTGGTTCTGGACTTAAAACGACGGGGTTTGCTGGACGACACGATCGTGATCTGGGGAGGCGAATTTGGCAGGACACCGATGGGCGAAGTCCGCGAAAACACCGGCCGCAACCATCACATTGACGCGTTTACAATGTGGTTTGCCGGAGGCGGTTTCAAGTCCGGCCAGGTCTACGGCGAAACCGACGAGTTTGGCTTTGGACCGATCGAAAACCCCGTTCATGTCCACGACATTCACGCAACGCTGTTGCATCTGCTGGGGCTGGATCACCATCGCCTATCGGTCAAATTCCAGGGACTGGATTTTCGACTCACCGGCGTCGATCCGGCACGCGTGGTGAAGGAACTGATCGGCTAGTGCTGCGTCACAGCTTGATTTTAGAGTAGCGGAAAACCGTCAAGAGTTCGGTCAGCCCCAGGAATCGCCGAAAGTCTTGACGGCCTGTCGATTTAAACGTTTTCGATAAGCAAACGAAACGTTACCAGCCTGAAGCGCGAGCGAGTGGTTTTGTCGTGTCCCTTGCTCGCCCCTTTTAAAGTTGCGCCTTATCATAACCCATGCGCCACGCAAAATCGCAACTTCAAAACTCGCGCCGCGGGCTAATAAATCGACAGGCCGTTGACGACTTCCGCGATGGTTTGAATCCTAATTCTGTGTTCCCCGATGCTTTGGCCAATCGTACTACCGTTCAAAATTACCTTTTGGTCTCTCACCGCGCTGATCGGCTTGGCAACAATCATTTCGCCAGCGTTTCGATGGAAGCGAGGTAAGACGTTTCTTTTTTCTTCGTTACTGGGGTGCCTGTTATTCGTCCCTTCATGCACCGGGATCGGGATGATTATTGACGCCCAGCGGTTTGGTCTATTTCATTATTCGTCCTACGAGGAGGTCAATGACTTTCGCATCGGCCGCTATCTACCGCCAACGGCTCGTCAAATCGAACTCCAGAAATATGCCTCCGGGCACCGCGCCATGTATTCGATTTCCAAGCAAGAACTTACCACATACCTTGACGGACTCTGGAAAACACATGGCGATCGTTCCGCTTCTTCACGCGACGAATTGGACGATGGCGAGCTGGTATCGATTGAATCGTATCGATACGAATTCGACGGCCTGGGATGGCAACTGCCGGAACGGGCGGTCAAGTTCTACAGCCCCATCCAGAGTGATGGTGGCGGAGCAGATTACTATTTTGACCCTGAGGCGGAGATGACATACCATCGTGCAGGTTATTGGTAAGCGGAGATCAAGTCCAGATGGCCACCCCACTACTTCAATCCATTCCCGGCGCAATCAAACCGGGCGAGAGATTTGATCAACCCGATTGGGATGTGATTGCTGATTGGGTCTCACGCAATTCCGACCACGACAAAGCGGATCGAATTTGGACCGAGCTGGCAGTACAGTGGATTGATTCGTTGATCACGCAGTTGCCGGGCGGCTATTCGCGTTTTGAATCGACGGAGTTTCTGTTACTTGCCAATTGCGATCCTCGCCGCGCCAAGCGTCTGCTTGACTGCTGTGAATACTCCCGTCGCACGATCCTGGAACTCTTAGACGGTGTTGCCAGAGACGTTGGATTTGGCAAGCATGTGGTGTTTGCGTTTCCAGACATCGACACCTACTACGACTACATTTCGGATTTCTATCCCGAAGAAGGGGAGTTTGGTCTTTCGGCAGGAATCTTTCTAAATCGCGGCTACGGGCACTTTGCGATTTGCATGGCCTATGGGAACGAAAACGACCGAATCATCGCCCATGAACTGAACCATGCGCTGGTTCGCCACCTACCATTACCTCTGTGGCTAAACGAGGGCGTGACCCAAGTCATCGAAGACTCGGTGGTGGGTAGCAGTCATTTTTTCGTGAATGCGGAAATCGTCCGTCGCCACCGGGATTACTGGGACCGCGATAGCATTCACTACTTTTGGTCGGGCGAGTCTTTTCAGTTCGCTGATGACGGGCAAGAGTTGAGCTACCATTTGGCGCAAGTCTTGTTTCGAAACCTGATGTCAGACTATCGGCGAAAGGTCAACGATTTCCTGAACACCGCAAACTACTTGGATTCCGGAAACGGGGCGCTGATTCAAACGTGCGGCGTTTCGCTTGCCGACCGGGTGACTCAGTTCCTGGGTGATGGCCCATGGGCGCCAAGATCGAATTACCAGTACTTCGAAACGAATCCGGCCACGATTGAGTGACGGTTTAGAGCGGCGTGGTTTGTGCCCCGAGGGGTCAAAAAATGGGCGGTCAAAAAATAAGATTGGAGATTCTATCGAGACATTAACAGGAGTGATGTCCGTCAGATCGGCCAAAGTTATCTTTAATTCGTCTTCAACATCCTCGCATCTGTCGCCGAACTCTTTGAGTTCGGCCAAGCCGGCCACGGAGAGGCTGTGACTTT
>JAGQPO010000059.1 GCA_020426665.1 Planctomycetales bacterium | reverse complement strand
CCGTGGAAACACCAGCGCGGGCAATTTTGTCTTCCATCTGAAAGACGCAACGGACGTGACGCTCGATTCGCTGGAATTGGTTGGCGGTAGCGAGGGTCTGCGGATCGATCTGGCCAGTCACGACGCGACGCTTTCCAACAGCGTCGTACGGAACAACGTCGTCGGAGTCAACGTCATCTCGACGGCCAACCGGGCGCGTCTGATGCAAAACGAGTTCTTTGCCAATACCGGCACGGGAACGTCACAAGCCGTCGTGGTCGTGGCGGGTGATGATGCACTGATCCATTCCAACTCGATCCACGACAACGGTGGTCAGGCCGTCTTTGTCGACAACCCCGCGGCCAACGCAATCGTCCGTGGCAATGACATCTTTGCCAATCCATTCGGAGCGGTGTTCTTGACTGGCCCGGCGGCGATCGTCGAGCAGAATTCGATCCACGCCAATGCGACGAACGCCGTTTCGCAGGGCACGGTTTTCGTAGCAAGTGCCTCGTCCGTCGTGCAGGACAATTTGATCTTTGGTAACAGTAAACCAGGGATCTCTTCGTCCTCTCTCAGCTTCACGATCCTGCGGAACGTGATCCACGATAACACGGACGGAATCTCGACAACTTCGATTAACGCGGCCGGCACCATTCGCGACAATCGTATTTATCACAACTCGCAAGCGGGAATCCGGCTGACAGCGGGCGGTTCACTTGTCTCCGGAAACTCGATCTATGCCAATGCAACCGGCATCTTGTTCGTGGTGACGACGAACTCCCAGCCGACGAACTTGCGCAACAACCTGATCTATGACCACAGTTCGGCTGGCATCGAAATCAACGACACATCGACGTTGGGTTCGCCGCAGATCCTGAACATCCACAACAACACGTTCTTCGAACCCACGGCGACGGCCGTTCGACTGGTCGCCGGCCGCCAGATCGACGTGCGGAACAATGTCCTTACGACAGCGACGGGCACTCTGATCAACGTGGCCAACGCTGCACAGGCTGGTTTCAGCAGCGACTACAACGTGTTCCACGTGAGCGGCGCCGGCAGAGTCGGAGTGTTCAGCGGCGTCAATCTCCTAAACCGCGACGACTGGTACTTTGAATTGGGCCGCGACGAACACAGCATCGAGGCCGATCCGCTATTCATCGACATCGATGGTCCAGACAACCATCGCGGATACGACGTGGCAACGGCCACCGACTTCGGCATTGACGATGACTTCCGAGAACTGGCCGGATCACCGGCAGTGGATGCCGGCGATCCGCTGTCTTATTACTCGGCTGAGCCCGTTTCCGGAAATCGGGTCAACGTGGGAGCATTCGGGAATACAGCCCATGCGACGGCCAGTTCTGTTCTTTCGGTCCAGCTTGTCGACCCAGCCGGTCTTTCCAAGTTCGAACTCGGTCAAGCGGTACCGCTGAAGTGGATTTCTTCGGGCTTCAGCAACTCGTCACCCGTCGCGTTGATCAACGCCGGCGGCAGCGGCGTCTTTGATACGGGCAACGGCCGCTGGGCCGCCGAAGCATTCCGCACCGGCGGAACCACCGGCACGGTGACCGGGACGATCAACACCAGCTTGCTCGCCGATGTGCCGCCGGCTTCGGTGTTGCAGACATTTTCTCAGAGTTCGTCGGCTGTAAATGGTGGATCGATCCGCTACGACGTGCCGCTGCCCGACGGCAATTACAACATTCGGTTGATCTTCGTCGAACCGACTGCCAACCTCGCCAATCAACGCAAGTTCGACGTCACGTTGCAAGGCCAGACCGTGCTCGCGAACTATGACATCTTTGCCGACACCGGCGGCGCGCGGCGGGCGACGGCTAAGTCGTTCACATTCACGGCGGTGGGCGGGGCTGGATTGCAATTGGAACTGATTAACCGCTTGGCTTCAAACGCGGCGATTGTTTCCGGGATCGAGATCACAACAGCGAATCCCGTACCGAACGCCTTGAACGGCAATATTGAGTTCTCGCCTGACAACGGGTTGAACTGGACGACAGTTGTGACCGGCGTGCAGACCAATCGCTTCGGTGAAGGTGGCTTGACTTGGAACGCGACCACGACGACCAACGGCAACACGGGCCGCTTCCGTATTTTGGCCACCAGCAACGGCGTGCCGACAGGCGTCCAAGACGTGAGCGGTCCGTTCACGGTGGCGAACAATGGCACGGCGTACTACGTGAACGTCGCGGCCGACGGCAACCTGTCGGATAACGAATACACGACCGCCGCCGGTAACAACGCCAACGACGGCAAATCGCCGGCGTCGCCGATCAGCAGCCTCGCCGCGCTGGTCCGGGCGTACGATCTGGACGCCGGCGACACGGTGTTCGTCGATACGGGTGCATACGCGACGCTGACCAACGTGGTGCTCGGGTTGCAAGATTCAGGCGTTACGATTCAAGGCCCGGTCGTGGCCGGGCATACCGCGTCGATCACCCGCAACAACACGTCGACGGGGAACTACGTATTTGATTTGACTGACGCCGTTTCAAACGTCACGATCGATTCGCTGGAGCTGCTGGGCGCGGAAGATGGGATTCATGTGACCAGCGCGAGTGACGTTGAGGTTCGCAACAGCGTCCTGCGGAACAACGCCAATCGCGGCGTGTACGTTGAATCGGCCGGAAACAATGTCCGCATCCTGAACAACCAGATCCAGGAAAATGCCAATCGCGGCGTCGAAGTCCGCGGCACACAGGTTACGATCGAAGGCAATCTGATCCGCAACAGCGACAAAGGCGTGCAGGTACCCTGCTGCACCGGGGGAAACGTCACGATCCGCGACAACGATATCTTCGGCCACAATATGGGAATTGATCTCTTTCCCGCATTGGGCACAGTTGTTGTCCAGGCCAACACGATTCACGACAACGCCACACACGGCATCAATGCTCTTATCGGCGGAACGGCCGTCGGCCAGATTATCGGCAACGAGATCTTCGGCCAATCAGGTACCGGCGATTTTGGGATCGTCACGAGCGCGCAAAACAATTCGGCGTTAACCGTCCGCGACAACCTGGTGCACCACAACTTCACCGGGATGAGTGTCACGGCCACAGGCGCGACGGTGCAACACAACGCGATCTTCGCCAACTCCAACGTCGGCATCAACATCACAGCGTCCACTCCGGAAATCAGCGACAACCGAATTTACTCCAACGCCACAGGGATCATCTTAAACCCAACTTCTTCCAGCTTTGTTGCGCAGATCCGCAATAACGTGGTTTACAGCAACACGAATCTGGCGATCGATGTCAGCAATGGCAAGCCGTCGATCGTGAACAACACGATCTACCAGCCGGTCGGTACTGCGGTCCGTTTCACCGGCAGCGGCTCCGGCACGCTAAAGAATAACATCGTGCAAAGTGACGTCGGAACGCTGATCAGCGTGGCGACCGGCGGACAGGCCGGGTTTGTTTCAGATTACAACTTGCTGTTCCCGTCGTCCGGTGCGGCAAACGTTGGGCTTTGGGGCAACACCGTGGCGGCAACGCTGGCCAGCTGGCAGGCGGTAGCCGTTGCCCGTGACACAAACAGCCTATCGGCCGATCCGCTGTTCCTGGACATCGACGGCGCGGACAACGTGTTGGGCGAACAGAACGTACCGGAAGGGAACGGAAACGACGACAACTTTCACCTGTTCCGCGGATCACCGGCCATCGATCGCGGCGACGGTAATGCCGCACCAACAATCGATTTGGAGGGTAGCATCCGCCGCGACGATCCCGGCACCATCAATGGCGGCACACCCTTGGGGCTCGACTTCGTCGATCTGGGCGCCTACGAATTCCTCGGATCCAGCCTCGACACGACGCCGCCCAAACTGCTGTCCAGCGAGCTGCAAACGTACGGCACGGGACCGGACGCATTCAGCGAAATCCATCTGACTTTCGATGAACCGATCGATTCAATTGATGCCCGCTCGCCGAACAATTACCAGTTGGTCGAAGACGGACCGGACAACATGTTCGACAATGGCGACGACGTCATCTTTCAACTCATTCCGCAGTTCGTGCTCGGTTCCGCCGAAGTCACCTTGCGGATCGTCGCCCCAGGCGGACTTTCGGCCGATGGGAACTATCGTTTCCGCGTCAGCGGCAACACCAGTATTCGCGACGTGGCGGGGAACAAATTCGACGGCGACAACGACGGACAACCGGGTGGGGATTTCATCAGCATTAACAGCCAACCGCTGCTCGACTCAATCGTGGACCAAGACACCGACGAAGGCCAGTTGGTTAGCATTACGGTTACCGCGACCGACGCCAACACGATAACGTATTCGCTCGCCGCGGGATCCCCCGACGGCGCATCAATCGATCCATCAACAGGCCAGTTCACATGGACGCCCAGCGAAGCACAAGGACCGGGTGTGTATGCCGTCACGGTCATCGCCACCGATGATGGAGCACCGTCCATGAGCGACCGGTGGACATTCATGGTCACCGTCAACGAAACCAACCGTGCGCCGGTATTCGATCCAGTCAGCAACCTGACGGTCGATGAGCAAACGCTGCTCAGCTTCATCGTGACAGCAACTGATCCCGACTTGCCGGCCAACGCTGTGACGTACAGCTTGGATGTCGGCGCACCAAGCGGAATGAGCATCGATCCGGCGAGCGGTCTCATCACGTGGATGCCGGACGAATCTCAAGGCCCCAACACGTATGACATCAACGTCTTGGCTAGCGACGATGGCACGCCGAACCTGACGACAATGACAACGTTTCAAATCATCGTGAACGAAGTCAACCGGCCGCCGGTAATCGATACGATTTCCAATCAAAGCGTCGTACAAAATCAAATGCTCAGCTTTCCGGTGACCGCCACCGATCCTGACTTGCCAACCAACACACTCACCTTCAGCCTCGATCCGGGCAGCCCCGCAAATGCGACCATCAATCCGACAACCGGCGTTTTCAGTTGGCATCCCACGAGTGCCGATCCGCCGGGAGGGTATCTGTTCAGCGTGCGCGTGACCGACAATGGCACGCCTCAGATAAGCGTCACGAAAGAGTTTTCGGTCTTTGTTTCGATCGCTGACCCGCCGAGCGTGGAGAGCGTCGTGATCAACGACGGAGACGATCAACGTTCATCGGTGGTTCAACTTCGAGTGAATTTTGATCGCGAAGTCGACGTGCCGGCTGCTGCTTTCTCGATCATCAATCGTGATTCGGGTGCACCCGTCAATAGCTTGGTTGTCAACTCCTCCGAGATCAATGGCAAGACAGTCAGTGTCATCACGTTCGCGCCAGGCGCGCAGGTGGACTCAAGAAGCAACGGCATCCATTCCTTGACAGACGGAAATTTTGAACTTTTGATCGATGGAGCTCAGGTGATCGATGCGAGCAGTGCCGTGGCGATGGCGGCGCCATTCGCATTTGGTGATCGAGAGGTTGACATGTTCTTCCGGCTCTTTGGCGACAGTGATGGCGACCGTGATGTTGACAGCAATGACTATGGACGGTTCGGGTTGACCTATCTACGCAGTGATCTGGATCCGACATATAATGCGATCTTTGATTTCGATGGAGACGGAGAGATCGACGGGAAGGACTACGGGCGATTCGAACAGCGATTCCTTAAACATCTGAATTTCTAGACACTTTGCCATTAACCGTACAGGATACCCCATACTGCTCGTGACCCACGACGATGCTGGCGATTGGCAGTTTCTGTGCGGAATGACGAACGACACTGAGGATGCCCGGTTGGACTACCTCAGGGCAATTGTGGTGTCCCCTCCATCGGTCGCTGAATTAGCCGATCTTCCAATGGGTTGGCAGACACAGCGAGATGCTCCCGACCAGCCACGGGAAAAAAACGAGGCGGAATAGATGTATCACTTGTTGGAGTGTCGCCGCATCTGTCCGACCCACTTAGCCAGTTCCTTCAGGTCGGCCACGTCCATCCCGACGACAAGCTGCTGTCGATGGACGTCGTGAACGGCCAAGATGTGGTCCACGTCGAAGACTATCTCATCGCCTTGATTCAACTCGTGCAATCGAGCTTCCACGAGTCGATTATCCACGATGCCACGGAAGAGACGGCCTGACCGCTCCTTAATACAAACCCAAAAGTCCTCGCCCCAGCCCCGTGAGGGAGCATTTTGTTGTGGCATCGGCATCAAGGATAAAGGATGATCGTGCCGAAGAATCGGCTTGGTCATCTCGCCATTACACGTTGGACAAGAGCATTTCTCCGGCGAGTCTTCATGGATGAAAAACCTAGGCGAATCGATCCTGAGTTCGACAAACTGACCGGGACGGATGTGCCGTTTGATGACATCGGGCGGAATGTGGAAGTTCTCTGGGTTCTCAGCGTGCATAACGACACCATTCACCAACTGGTAGTCGTTGGGGAACCGTTGAGAATCGAATTGCTCTGAAAGAGTACCGTACATTTATGCGTAAACTGGTCGTAGAGCCATTTGTACTTTGGGCCAAACCATTTTGCCATGAGCTGCCACTTGGGCGGAAGGCCCATTGACCATCCGCAACGGACGCTTGCTTGTGGTTCTGCCATGCCGAGGAAACCAAAGCCAAGCCCTCCTACATCGGTTTTCACCGGACATGGGTGATTGGTTTCTCAAAACACTCTGCACGTAGCGGACGCGCCCGGCACAAAACCAGCAGCCTCTAGCCTTTCGACAATGCCCAGAATCCTATTGCGCCCCGCTTTCTTTTCAAATAATTTTCCATTTCCAGATAGAACTTGCCCGCCCAATCGACATTGTGCTTACTCCACAGTGATCACCACTGAATCAAACACTGCGACTGGATCAGCCGAGCATGGAATCGAGAAACTGAAGATCAGGTCGTCCACATCGCCGTCGCCGTAGTCGAGACCCAAGCAGAGCATCACGTCCCATAGATCACGACCGGAAAACGAACTGCGTCATCAGCTACCAGCTTCAGCGTGACACCCTGGTTACACTCAGCCACCAAATCGGGCAGAGTCGCAACGAAAGCAAACGCATTCTGAAAGCTCCGATCAACCGTCGACTCATTGCTCCCCAACTCGGCTAGTGTTTTTTGTCGGCACGAAGACGACGTTTTGTTTTGATCGGTCAACATCGTAACTCACGGACCCAGTCGCGTCCAATTTGCGAGGCGACATAACCGCGATCAGTCCAAGATCCTCGCGATGTCGTACGCCAAGAGGGTCAGCAAATCATCTTCCGTGTCGTCCGAGCCGAAATCAACGACGGGCAATTGGTACACACCTGGTTGTTGCGGCTCGACGCCGGAAGGAGCTACCTGGGAGTTTTGCCTTCCTAAACGGTTGATGACCATCAGGGCATCCAAGGCCGAGACACGTCCGTCCCCGTTGACATCTGCCCGGCTATGCAATGCTCCCTGCCCAAGATACTCAGATTCTGCGTCTGAAGCGGACGCCAGCAGATTGATAATCGACAGGGCATCGATCGGACTTACATGACCATCCTGATTGACATCCAGCGGATCCGTTTCGGCCGGAGGTGCAATCGCCACGTCAAGCTGCTCTCCAGCCGACGATTTCCGATCATGGCTATCGGCTGTCTCGGCAATGAACCAATCATCGTCTTGTGCACCACTGAGGTTGTCGACTGAACCGTCGCCGATAATCGTTCCGGCAGCCTGGCCGACATCAAGTCGCCAGTTGCTTCCGGCGAGAAATTCACCGGTCCCATTTCGCAGATTGTCGATGCGTGCGACGTAAGACCGACCAGAGTTCCACTCGTCCAGCATCGCGAGAAAGACATCCCACCCCGCGGTTTCGGAATCATAGATCGTCTGATCCGCGACCAGGACATCATCTCCCTTCTTGGCATTCAGATCATCCTGCCCACGACCGCCGATCAGGATATCGTTTCCGTTTCCGCTATTGAGCCGATCGTCTCCGTCGCCACCGACGAGCACGGTTGGCCCCTTAGCACCCGACAAATGATCGTCTCCGCTGCCGCCATGGATCACAACGGGCACTTCGATATTGCCTGCGATCGTCACATGATCGTCGCCTCCATAAGTGAATACAACGATTCGCTTAACACCGGAACCATCAAACACCTGGAACGGCGTCTCGTCCGCTTCGCTTTGCTCGTCGTTCGGACTTGGGAAGAACGAGGCATGCACCTTGTAGTCACCTTCCTCCGCATCCGGGTACATGTACGCGTCTTTTGACCCGAACTGGTTGATGGTGACATGATCGTCATCTCCAAATCCGGCAACGAATAATGTACCGTCAATCAACGCCGATCCGGTCACGAACACGCTGTACTCACCGGCTTTGTGGGGACCGTCTTCATCGACGACTACGACTTCGATCGTCTGCTCAAAAACAACGCCGCTAAATGTATGGGTGATAACGCCTCCAAGAGCGTCAATCTGTTCGGGCGTGAACGTATCCGATGTGCCGTCCCCCCAGTTGATGGCAATTTCAGTGACCACGTCCTCACCGGGATCGACGATATCACCGAGCAGAATTGACATTTCCACGCCTTCTTGCACGCTCTCTGGCCCGGTCACTTCGACGATCGGTATGACATTCTGCACCTCGATCCAGGCCACGGTTTCGGCACTCCCCCCGTCGTCGTCCCGAACGCGGACGCCTACGGGATAGGCTCCATCGTCTGGGAAGGTCACGCTGGTCGCGCCTTGTACGCCGGAAGTCTCGTAAACCCCGTCGCCATCAATATCAAACTCAAACGTCAGTGGGTCAAAGTCCCCGCCGTAGTCAAACGCAGTCGCCAGCAGATCGACCGGAGTTCCTTCCAAGGCAACATCTGCTTGCATGGTCTGCCCAGACGAGATTTCGTAGGTCAATCGATAACGCGCATTGACATTCAGCAGACTGAATTTAAAGTCCTTTGTGTACCGCCCCGGTTGCTGATCGATCGGCACCGTCAAGGTCGAGCCCAGTTTTACCGTTTGCTGGTTATCCGCAACGCTCTCAAACAACTCGATGTTCAATCCACGCGTCAACTGCTGACTGTAGTACCCACTCAAATCAACGCGATTGCTGGGGTCGCCGAGCGGATCATATGTTTGCACGCTATTCAAATCAGCAGCGAAGACCGGTTCGCCATCGATGTACAACATCGGTTCGTCCGCGACGTCATCCAGCAAGTCAATCGCATCGAGCGAAATCAGCCGGAAGTAGTTTGTCGGGCGGATAAAGATGGGATCCGTGTTCCGGACGTCGACGGTCACACTCGACGACGTCGCACCACCATCGGAATCAGTGACGCGTACCTGGACGAGATAGCTACCGTCGTCAGGGAACGTATGAAATGCCGTCGCCGACGACCCAGTCGAGAGTTCATATGTCGAATCGCCGTCGAAATCCCATTCGTACGTCAGAGGTGCGCCGTCGGGATCCGAACCCAAGGCAACAAATCGCACCGGCAATCCTTCGCGCGGATCGTCGCTGTCAAGGGTCAAAGAAACGGTTGGTGCAGTATTGCGTACGGTCACCTGGAACGACACCGGATCTGAAACGCCGCCATCGTCGTCGATCGCACGAACGGAGCCGTTAAACGTTCCAACGGCGTTAAACCGATACGAGAAATTTGTTTGATTCGAAGTATATTCGTAGCGACCATTCCCATCAAAATCAAATTCAAAATGCAGACTATCATTCGTCCCCGGATCCGACGCGGAGACAGTGACTTGGACGGGCGCGCCTTGTGGAAGCGATACGCCTGCGGTCGCGTCTGCTCCGTTGATCCGAATTGAGTCCACCGTGGGAGCCAAGTTCCTCACGAACAGATCGATAGACGATAAATCCGACCTGCGATCACCGTTGATGTCCAGCGTTTCCGCCGTGATCTCGTAAACGCCACTATCTGCGTAGGTATGCGAAATCTGAATCAGGGCGTTGGTGGTTCCTGAGACGGCGCTGTTGGTGCCATCACCCCAGAAAATTGTCCAGCTGTCGATATCTGCGGCCGCGGGATTGTTTAGGTTGAGCACATAGTCATCACCCTCATCAATAAAATCGATCCCCGAGATCGTTCGCGATGCGCTGACGTCGACGGTGCGAGTCGTCTGGTACGGCCCACCATCTTCGTCGTCGGCGGAAATGCTGACCGTGTAACTGCCTTCTTCCAGATAACGATGCGTTGCGATCGCCGTCGGGCCGGGTTGAATGGTTGTCGCGGAGCCGTCGCCCCAATTAATCGTCCACTGTTCGATGGAATCATCACCGGGGTCGGTTGCGCTAAGGTTCAACACATACCATGCACCTAATTCAACCGACGGAGGAGCGGTGGAGGCCGGCGTTGGGTCAACATTGATGACCGTCAGCTGTGTTGTCGCGACGTCGATGCGTTCCTCGCCATTGACGATCGTCGAAATCTGAAGCGAAACGGTATACGTGCCGTCGTCACCCAGCCCGGCACTTTTCAGATCGTTCCAGGAGATTGAAGGAGATGATCCCCAGAAGATGGCTCCACCGAGTGTCCAGCGATAGGTCGTGTCGGTGGCTCCCTGTGGAATATATGACTGGCTAGCGTCCAAGGCGACAACTTCTCCGGAACCGATGTCGTCTCCTTCATCAATGCTGTAGGGACCTCCGGGATCCGCAAGCGGACTGGCCAGTTCGATGATCGTCTCGATGCTGGAATAGATCGCGCGGTAGCTTTCTCCTTGCACCCGAAGCTGCCCATCGGACAGTTCGTCTGTGGTTGGCGCCCCCGTATCGTCAAATCGTTCCACCGTTCCGTTGTGTGCATCGAACTGCAGTTCATCGCCGACCGATCCGGTTGGGCTATCACCCTGAATGACCACATCCGACTCAAGACGAAGTCCCTTGACTTCGAACAGATCGCTTCCCACACCGCCGTCAACAGTAGTCGATGCGCCGGACCCAGTAGCATAGATCTTGAAGGTGTCCTCGCCTCGACCACCGCTGATCGTCGTCGTGCTGTTATCGCCGCTGCGATACAACTCCAACCAGTCATTATCCTGTCCGAGCTGGACGTCGGTCTTTTTGCCTTCCGGCGTGTCCCTCAGGACGACGAAGTCGGCTCCCTTGCGAGTGTCAATCGATAATTCGACGGTGACGTCTCCTGCTTCGACGGAATCACCCTGGTCCTGTGTCGTCAATTCCAGTTTTTCATGGGCGGAATAATCAATTTCGTATGATCGCGGCGTGCCAATCGAAGCAGCGATTCCGAACGCCGTCAATCCTCCAAAATCGCCTGACTTGCCGCCACTGCCGACGACCAGAAAATCATCGTTGGCTGAAACCGTCATTGCAGTGATGTTCTCAATCCCATCGACTTCCGTGCCGGCGCCATCGGCAGCGCCGTCGCTGAGACGCTGCAGTAGCGAGAGATGATCATCCGATTCCCTATTGAACACGGCGATAGCGTCTCCGGTGCCGGCAGCAAACACGAATTGGCCAGCCGCGGCCAGAGATTGAACGCCTTCCAGTCCCAACACACCTCCTTGTCCATTCTTGACGGCCTCGACGAACGTCAGTTCACCGGTATTCGGATCGCGATAAAACACGGCGATCGCATCGTCATCGCGGCCAGCGACATAAACCCCATCCAGATTCGCATTGCCACCGAAAATGACGTCGCTGGCGCCGGCGAGCCCGTCGACTCCGTTTGTGTTGTCAGTGAACGTTTGCAAGTGTGTCAACGTTCCGTCCGTGCTTGATCGCTCGAACACGATCAAACTGTCATTGCCTTCACTCGCAACATACAGTGTCGATTCGGTATTGCCGTTAATCGCGATGCTGACCGGACGATCTAGGCCAGTGTGTGTACGCTTTCCTTCGTAAGTCAGCAGGCCATCGTTCACGTCCACCGAGAAGATTGCGATCGCGTTTTCATCTGTTCCCGCGGCGTAGAGATACTGACCGTCTTCGCTGACGACCAGGTCAGTCACGCCGTCGATGCCGTCAACCGAATTCAAGCCATCGGTGAAAACCGACTCAAGCGTCAGTTTGCCGAAGTCGGAACTGGCCGAGTCGTCCTCGCGAGAGTATACGTAGATGCTATCTTCGGCCGGATTACTGACATAGATGCGCTCGTTGTCGGTTCCCGACTGGGTCAGTGGAATGTTCGCCGCAAGTGAAGCACCGGGAAGGATGCCGGCATCGATGGTTTGAATCAGATTGCCAAATTGGCCAGTGGCATTATCCCACTCATAGACATTGATCGTTCCGTAACGACTGCTGAGCGAATACAGATGGGTTTCGTCTTGTGAGAAGATCGCATTGGTGAAGTCCGGGATCGATAGTTCGGGAAGATCGACGGTCTGAGTATCGCCGTCCGCAACGGAACTCGCGTGTGACAATGCCTTTCCGGAACCGGTAAAGACTTCGACCGCATCCACATCGTTCTTGACCGCGTAGACGTTACTGTTGGCCGGATTGGCGCGGAGCAGATCAAAGAAGGCCGTCCCGCTGAGACTGATTCCCTTGGGCGGAACCAGCACTGTGTCATCGGTATCAAATGAGTACACCAAGATCGGGTTGGGATTCGGACCAAAGACGTAGTTGTACGTAGCAACAATTCCAAGTTCAACCGACCCGTGATTCCCGTCGAATGACAATCCGCCCAGCAGACTGCCACCGGGAACGTCGGCCGGCTCGTAGGAGGTTGAATCGAGTTTGTCGTTGGGATCGATGGCCAAATCTCCGCAGGCATTGCCCTCGCAGTTGCTGTAGTCCTCTTCCCAAAGGGTGAAGGTCGTTTTTTCGGTTAACTCGAACTGAATGTCGATATCCTTCGATTCACCGTCCGATAGCGTTGTCGTCCCCCACACTTTCGAGTTGTTGTATCCCGATCCATCGATCCGCAGATACAATTCCCATGCCCCACCGGTCAATGACTCGGTACCCGTGACGCTGATTGTTTGGACGTCGATCGTGACATAGGAATCACGAACTGCGGTCTCCGAATCAAACGAAGTGATCAGCCGTGGCGTGCTGTTGTCACTGGATCCCACAGGATCGATCGCGATTGCTTTGGCGTAGGGATTTCCGGTGACGGAAGTGGTGTCTTCAAGCGTCATTCCAGAATTGGAGATTGAGTAAACCTCCACTTGACCGCGACTCACGGCATAGGCGTTGGTGCCATCGGCACTGAGCACAAAATCAACCGCATCGGTGTCGACCGTGTCCACGAGGGTCAATGATCCGTCGGATTCCAAAGCGACTTGAAACAATTGGCTTGCCGATGGAACGGATGCCGGATTTGTTGTCAGCACAAACAGATGCGTTTGGTCGACACTTGCCGCCATCGTCAAGTGGTTTCCCGAACTGGAAATCGACAAACTGTCTGCAAAGCTCAATGCCCCCGTGCTTGCCTGACGATCAAAGACCGCAACATAGCCCGTGCCTGCGGCGAAAACGTGATCGCCACTGGGATCAGCGGCAACGTGCGTCACCAAGGCCGTGAACGATGTCGCTCCCCGGTATACCAACCGTCCGGTTTCAGCGACACGACTGAAGTGAGAGATTTGGTTTCCGGCAGCGGCGTAGAGAGATTCACCGTCAGCGGTGATATCCAGATCGCTACCATTGAGGCCGGTAACTCCCAAATCGCCATTACGCAATACCTGAACGAAACTCAAACTGCCATTCCCGTTGCGGCGGAAAACCGTGATCGCATCATCCGCAGCCCCCAGGACATAAACAAATTTGCCATCGGGAGAAACGGCCACGTCCGCGATATCCTCCAGGGCATCCAGCGTCGTGTTGTAGGTGACCGCAGACGGATCGGATACGGTTTCGACAAACGACAGGATGTCCGCACCTTCACGAATTTCAACGTGGCTGTTGTCGATGGTCACGGTTTGCATCACGTCGACCAGATCTTCAATCGACAGCGTGTCCTTTGAACCTTGGCTGCCCTCAAAGATCGTCAACTCCGCGCCGAGCGAATCGAGAACCTTGTACGTATCAGCATAGATCACCGCTCCGCCGCCGGACGATTCGTAGCTCCAATCGAGTCTGGAGCGGTTGTTTTCTGAATCATCGATGTACAGACGCTCGACATTGGGTGACAGATCGGCAAAAGCCATCGTTGTCAGGTCGCTCGGAATCAGCAGCTGAACCGTATCGGTGTCACCTGTTCCGACCGACTTATAATCGCCATTAACGACTACTTTTCCCCCGATACTGCTGACGATGACCGTGTCATCACCGCCATTGCCTTGAATGGTAACCTCATCATCAGTTGTATCGACGATTGACAGTACATCGTGACCTTGGCCGAGACTGAGTTCGATCTTTTCAAAGTCGCCGTAGGTTATTGCCCCCATTCCCAAACCGGTGATCGTTGTCGTAGTCATTTCCGCAAACCGCGATGACGGATCAGCGGAACGATCAATTAGCAGCGAGTCGCCCCCCGTGTCTTCGCCCTGCCCATCGAGTGACAAGGGGCGTTCGCTGTCAAATACAGTCAGTTCATCGGAACCATCACCAAGTTCGAAGACGGTTCCAGTGTCCGCCGGATTGACGGAAAGAGGAAGCCGATTGACGACAACGGTGTCATCTCCTGTTCCACCGACAACGGATGTGAGCGGCAGTTCCGGACCATCAATCGTCAGTGAGTAGTTGTCATTACCACTGCCATCGCCAAGTGTGACACGCAGAGACTCGACACCGAAATAGTAGGTATCGTTCGTCTTTCCTTTGACCGTGTAAGCCGCGTCGGTCAGCGTTCCCTTGTGATCAGACGCGTCCATCCAGAAGTGCAGTGTGTCGATGCCCGTCGATCCGTAGACTGCGCGGGTATTCAACCCGACAGTGAGCTGGTCATTTCCGGTTCCGCCGTAGACGACATCCGCGCCATCCCCACCACTGTTCTCGTCATTTGCGTAGACCGCGTCATCGCCGTACTCGCCGTCCACCAGGTCGTCGCCGTCTCCGCCACGGACCACATCAGCGCCGAAACCGCCGTAAACTTCGTCGTTCCCGGCTCCACCGTCTAAGTCGTCGTCTCCGGTTCCACCGTAGATCAAGTCGTTTCCAGACCCTCCGGTGATCGTATCGTTTCCACCCATCCCGTAAATGGTCAGCTTATTGGAGACCCCCGATGCAGAAATCACGTCATCGTACCGGGACCCGATCACCGTGTCGCGACCTCCCCGCAAGGTCAACGACACACCTCCCTCGTCTCCGGACAAGTCAAAGTAGTCCTTGCCGTCATCCGAATAGTCCACGACGCTGTTCACACCACTTCCGACGGTAATCGTATCATTGCCTGCCCGTCCGTCGATTTCGTCATCGCCTGAGCCCCCGTCGATCTGATCGTCGTCGTCACCGCCGAAGAGCACGTCGTTTCCGCCTTCACCTTGCAATTCGATCGGCACACCCGAAAGCCCGCGGAAGTCGAACTCGTCATCGAGCGAACCGCCGACGGCAATAATGCGATCGTAGGTATCGGAATAGGTTTGATCCGTAACGCCATAACCAGAGACTTTGATATCGCCATTGGAACCGGACACCGTCAGTCCGCCGCCGGAGAATCCGTTGACACCTTCGTAGTACGAATAACTGGAGAGTGTGTCGCCATTCTTGGCGCGGTTGGTAATTCCGGAAAGCCGACCTGAGCTGTCGTAACTGAACTGTGTCGTTGCTCCGATCCAGTCCGTAACGACGTCAACCGATCCGTCACTGTTAAATTGTGTTTTCGAGTTCTCAAACAAGCTACCTTCGATAAATTGTTTGAATACGCTGCCGGATTTGGTTAGGTAGCTGTCAATGTCAAAGTCACGTTCCCAGCGAAGGTAAGCCCCATTTTCCTGGGTCAGGAAAGTAAAATCGACGACATCTGTTCGGTAGAATCGCCCCGACTGATCGTCCACAAACCTCGCAATCAGTGTTTGTTGATCATTGTCATCGACTTCGTAGAACGATAGGGTGTCCGCCACGGAGTCATCAACAATCAATCCATGGCCATCTGATGCCTGCGGCAGATCCCGTTCTTTCAAGGGCAAATATTCTCCGTCGTTCCCGGGGCGATCATAGCGAATCGATGAACCATCCACTTCGGTAACAATCGCGAATCGTCTATCGGCGTCTTCCTCAACACGCTTGAACGGATCTGCTTCGTCATTGACGTCACCATGCAGTCGTGATGCGGCGTAGGGTCCGGTATTGATCCGCAACACACGTTCATCACCGATCCAAACCTCCTCGGCCAACACCGGATCCTCCGGCGGTGAACTGCAAGTCCCGAACAGCCCCGTCAGCAGATCCTGCAGACTGAAACCGTCAACCCCGACGTCCAAGCTGGCCGTGCCACCGACGTCCAAGAATTTTGCTGTGCCCTCGACAGTGAAATGGGCGTCTCCGGTGATGTCGAAAATACAAAACAGGTTTTCAGGATTCTTGAAATTATTGGTGATCTCGTTAATTTCGTCTAAGCGCAGCTTGCCATCGTTGTTGGGATCGTAGACCTCCAATCCCAGCGAAGCACCGACATCGATCAGCGCCGAGAGTTCGACCAGATCTGTCTTGATCCCGACCGAGCCGGCGGTCGGCAGGCCGTCTGAGTCACGTGACCCGTCCCAGGTAAAAATGTCCAGGCTTCCGCCGAGCTCAAATCCTCCCGGGTTGTTTTGAATCGCAAACCCATCAACCAGGTCTGCCCAGTCGATCGAGCTTCCGGTGCGCGCAGCCGCAACGATTTTTTCCAGTCCCAGCGAGTCATAGACGAGTCGCAGCTCTGAATCGAACACGACATAAGCGGCCAAGCCGATGTCAAATCCTTCGAAGCCAAACGCGCCTTCGAATCCGGCGTCAAAATCGATTGTCGGCAACCCGAAGCTGACGATGTTGAACGGTTGCCCGGTGACGATATCGAAAATGGTTTGAGGTTTGAAAAGATCGATACTGAATCCCGGTGGCTGGAACGTGTCAAACGCCGTGTAGGCACGCATAAAATTCTCGGCGCCCAGCCCCTTGATCTGCTCTTCCATCGATGCCAACGCCGACGGAACGGGGACCTTGCGTTTTGGAAAGTAAAAGATGCTCGATGGATCCAGAACGATATCAAAGTCCCCAAAGACAAAGTTGCCGAACCCGTTTAAGTCGATGTTTGCACCCAAGTCTTCGATCTCGTTGATTCGGTCCACAAAACGATCGATCGCTGTGTCGCCATTTGTATCGACTGGAATATTGAAGGCATCCTGCAGCGTGATCTTCTCGCCCATCACATCGCTTATCAGGGGAATCCTTGCTTCGAACACCGAATCGATCCCCGATGCCGCTCCACCGACAAGATCCAAGATCGGCTCGACCAGTTTCGCACCGGCCTCGGCGACCGGTATGATCGTCGCCTCGAGGAAGTCACGGACGTCGAGTGTGACGTTGGCAAACTGGAGGGTATCAATCGAAAAGAAGTCGCCCAGCAGTTCCATTTCTTCACCGGTAACGGCTTCTTCGAGGGCTGCATCAAAGTTGATCGAAGCATCGAATTTGAAGTCGAACGAAAGCTCCGGAATTCCGAACGGTGTATTGGTCAGACCGGTGGTGGTCATTTCTTCTGCCAACACCTCTGAGCCACCCGTACGAACATGGAATCGTAATGCCGCTTCCGCTTTGATGGTCGGATCGAATATCTTCGTAATGTCGCTTGTGCTCGTATCCAACACCTCACCTAGTGTCAGCCGATTGAAATTCCGTTGGTCCTTGGGGAAATCTTTCAGGAAGCTGGCGTCGTTTTCGTAGTCAGCGCTGGTAATATCGACGGCGGCAACCAATGACAACTTTGACTGATCGACTGCCGCGTAGGTGACCGTGATCAGATCGTTAGATCGAAATTCGAAATATTGTTCTCCCTCGATCTCGACCACATCGACCGTAATCGTTGTCCCCGTCAATCCGGCTGCTGAAAGTTCCAAATCGATTTCATATTGCAGTCGATCCTCCAGCGAGACAGAGATGTCACCGACGGATTCCAGCGTGTTGATCGTCCGATTGAGAATCTCTTGCCAGTAGATGCGGATTGCCGTCGCACCTTCGGTGACATCTCCATTACGTGTTCCGCCTACCCAGATGCGAAACTCAGGGTCTTGCAGACTGACGCCTGACGCAGGAGCAGGCAACTCGGCGACCAAAACTTGTTCCCCACCGATGTCTTGCGACACACTGTTGTTGCCGAACCCCATTCCCAGCACACGCCGATCTTCGAATTGGGTCGGCAGGAATCCGAACGCACTCGCGTCGTTTGACGACGATCCTGCCTTGGGGCGAATCGCCAGGTGGGAGATATCCGGTTCACGTGCCGACAAAACCAGAAACGGCGTGTTCGGTGCACCGGGATTGTAGAAGGTGTCGATCGGGCTGAAGTCGACGTTAAAGGAAACCGGTGGGAGGATGCTGCCATATGCAGCAAACAGTTGTGCGTTCAAGGTCGGCAACAATGCCGGGGCGGCCAAGACGTTTTGGATCGCATCAAGCGTAATCGTTTTCGACGTCGTCTCGCCACCGTCTCGGGTGATGTCAAGGACGAACTCGGTCTTCCCGAACGTTGTCCCTCCCAGATCCAGCGGTAACCCGTTGGGCGCCGTGATTTTTACTTCGGCTGCTGTGCCATCGGAGATTGTCGCCTCCAGGACACCGATGGTCGCGGTTGCCTTTAGGTTTGGCGTGGTCACTGTGTCTTCGAACAGTTCTCCAAACGTCGTCGCCTCGTTGTTTGGTGCGGCGTACACTTCGAATGATGCCCGAAATTCTTCGATCGGTTCATCATCCGCGCGGCCGGAAACGGTCTGCCCACCATTGACGTAAAATCCATTTTTGGCCGACCCACTTCGCCCCAGTCGTTCGCTGAGCCCGAATCCGAGCCGCGCGTCCCATTTCGCGTCCGCTCGTAGTCCGCTCGACGATTGCAACGCCGTTCCCCAGCCAAAGTCTTTGAGGAAGTTGGCGTAAGAATCCTTGTCCGCTTCGGTCGGTACGGCGCTGTCGTAGCGAGCTGCGTTCTCGTTCCCGAAGAAATCGGTAAAGCGATGGATCCCCAGGTCAAATCCGCCGCCGATGTCGAAAGTGATTTGTTGACCGAGATGAAAACCAAACTCGATCCAGCGGGTCCCGTACTCATCATCACCGACCGTCACTAGGACATCCGTAGGACTGACGTCGCCGTCGGAATCGATGCCATCTTGCAGCAAGTTCAGTCCGCCAATGGTCAAAAGCTGCTCGGTCAACGGCTCCAGGGCATCTTTTACATTTTGGGGAAAACCTTGGAAATAGTAATCATTTGCTTGGACGACGACATCATCAGGCGGCGTGATTCCAGGGCCGAGAATCACGTAGAGGCCATACTGGAACAATTCCTGTAAACTCGGCGCAGTCGCTGGCAGGTTAACGTTCAGCAACTCCGTAAACAGCCCTTCAACTCCAACTTGGAACAG
>JAGQPO010000058.1 GCA_020426665.1 Planctomycetales bacterium | reverse complement strand
TTGATCGACTGTTTGATCCAGTAACTCGCATAGGTGCTGAACCGGGTTCCGACGGTGGGATCGAATCCTTCGACGGCCCGCAGCAGGCCCAGATTTCCCTCTTCGATCAAATCTTGCAAACTCAATCCCTTGCCGGTGTACCCTCGCGAGATGTTGACGACCAACCGCAAGTTGGCGCGAACCATTCGGTCGCGTGCTTCCACGTCACCCTGTTCAATCAGGGCAGCCAATTGCAATTCTTCTTTGGCCGTCAACAATGCGGTCTCGTTGATCTCGCGTAGGTACGTCTCCAAAGGCGACTGGGCCGCATCCGTCCTTCGACTCGGCTTGCTGCGAGTTTTCTTGACGTCATCGAGATCCGGGTCAGCTGACGGTGCGGCGAATTCAGACATGAGGGTTTTTGATAGGTTGATCGGTGCGGAATCACCACGGCTGTTCGTGGTGGATGACCGCTTTAAAAGTGGGAGGCGATCGCCGGCGGTGGCTCTTCAGCGACTGGCGGTCGGCATGTGGGAGATGCCGTAACAAGTCCATCGGATGCAAGTTGATCGAAACTGCAATCCCAGTGATTCGGGCACGGGTTTGCTAGACCTGTCGATTGTTCCGGTACTTCCGATTGATCACAAAATGCGACTGGGAAGACCTGACGACTGACTTACCGTACAGGTGAACCTCCAGGATCATCGATCCCGCACCGCCAAGGTGGCTTGTCGACGCGGCGCCAATGTCGTTTACTTTGTCGGTCCGACGACTCCCTTTTACCGGATCCGAATCGCTTGACATGTTGATCGACTCCCACCATCACCTCTGGAAATACTCTCTTGACCAATACCCGTGGATTAGTGAACAGATGGCGGTGTTGCGACGTGATTTTTGGTCCGACGATTTAGAAGTCATTGCCGAAACGAATCAAATTGACGGATTCGTAACCGTTCAAGCTCGACAATCGCTCGAAGAAACGGAAACCTTGTTGGCCCTCAGCGAGTCCCAACCGCTGATCCAAGGCGTGGTCGGCTGGGTCGACTTTGCGTCTGACCACGTTACCCAGCAATTGGATCGTTTCGCGAATCACGGCAAATTGAAAGGTTTGCGACACGTCGTCCAGGATGAACCAGACAACAATTTCATTTTGGGTCAACGGTTCAATCAAGGAATCAGAGCCCTGGTCGGACGCAACCTTGTTTATGACGTGCTGATCTTCTCGCGACAATTGAAACCGACCATCGAATTCGTCCGCTCACATCCCGACATTCCGATGGTTCTGGATCACATCGCCAAACCGCCGGTGCGTGCCGGCCAGGTCGACGCCGATTGGGAATCGGGGATTCGCAAACTTGCCGAGTTTCCGAATCTTGCCTGCAAATTTTCGGGAGTCGCCACCGAAGTTGTCGATCCGACATGGGATCTGGAAACGATTCGCCCCTATTGGCAGATCGTGCTGGACGCATTTTCGCCATCGCGATTGATGTTCGGCAGCGATTGGCCGGTCTGCCTACTGCGGACCGAGTACACGCGGTGGATCGGTGCGGTGCGAGAGTTGGCTGGCGAGTTGTCGGCGGATGAACAAAACGAATTCCTTGGCGGAACCGCCAAACGCATTTATCAATTGGAGTAACCCTAGCGTGCGCGCCATTCAAATCAGTGAACTGAAGACACTCAAACCAATCGAAATTGACTCCCCGTCGGCCCCCGGACCGGGGCAAGCCCTGGTACGGACGCACCGAATGGGCGTTTGCGGTACCGACATCAGTTGTTATTTAGGCAAGTTTCCATTTTTTGATTTCCCACGCATTCCCGGCCACGAATTGGGGGTAGAAGTTGTCGCTGTCGGAGATGGCGTCACAAACGTTGCCCCGGGCGATCGCTGTAGCGTCGAGCCCTACATGAATTGCGGGACTTGTTATCCGTGTCGCCGCGGCGCTATCAATTGTTGTCAAAACCTGAAAGTCATCGGCGTCATGATGGACGGCGGCCTATGTGAATCGTTTCTCGTTCGGGCCGACAAATTACATGTTTCGGCAAAGTTGACTTATGATCAATTGGCACTCGTTGAAACACTTGCGATCGGGTGCCATGCCAACGATCGTGCCAACCCTCGACCGGCCGATCACGCGTTGATTATCGGGATGGGGCCGATCGGACTTGCAACGCTCGAGTTTGCAAAATTGACCGGCGCTCGGATCAGTGTCATGGACATGAACCCCGATCGACTGGAGTTCGTTCGCAAGAACTATGGCGTCGAAAATACGATCCGGTTTGTCGGAGACGGCAGCGAAGCCGATCAGATGCGTGCGATAACCAACGGCGACATGTATCAATCGATCGTCGATGCCACCGGCAATCGGCATTCGATGAGTGGTGCGCTGCATTATTTGGCCAGCACAGGATCGTTGGTCTATGTCGGTATCACGACCGAAGAAGTCTCGTTTAAACACCCGATTCTACATAAACCGGAAGCGTCAATTTTGGCGTCGCGAAACGCGCTGCCAGGAGATTTCACGCGGATCATTCAATTGATCGAAATGGGGATGATCAATACGGACCCATGGATCACACACCGAACGGATTTAGACAAGGTGCTGACTGACTTTGATTCTTACACCAAACCAGAAACCGGAGTGATCAAAGCCGTGATCTCGGTCTGTGATTGACACTGAAACCGCAAATCCGCCGGACTCCAAAACCAGGTCGTGCCGTGGTGCGAGTGCTTCGTCAACCTTCGATTTTACGGTGAGTCGTTGACGTCAAGAGTTGACAAAGGACTAGACGTCCAACCCGGCGATCCAACGAGACCATTCCGGTTCATCGTTCGGGTCCAGAATCGGTTGTGGAATGATCGACAGACGTTTGCTTTCCGGGGTTCCCGGCGTCTGGGCGCGGACCGTTAACAAACCGTCCACGTTCAATTCGAAACCGATCGACCGAGTCCGTTTGAGTTGGTTGCTGGAATCCTTGTCGACCTGAAATTCGTATCGCCCAAGTGAATGCCACTTTTCACCGTGGACCCCCGACGATTCGACGACCGAAAGAGTCATGGAGTCGCGGTTTTTAGCGATCGTCAGTTTTCGATTCGTCCGCGCCGGCAATTTTTCGCCACGGGGAATGATAGGAAGAATCCGGCGTCTCCCTTGGCTGTCTTCGATGACGATTCCAATGGTTTGACTGGTGACACAGCGAGGCGGCAGCAACACGTCGCTACGCTGTGGCAATTCGGCTGTCAGACACGCCGCGGCGCCTCGCGCAACGTCGCTGCGATCCACCACGCGGTGCACCATCGTTGCCGGCAGCTTTTTGAACAATCTGTTTCGCAAGGAATCGATGTGCAACAACGGGCCGATGGTGACACAGGAATGAATCTTCTTGGGATGCACGCCCGCCAAATGACACACATCGTGCATCGATTGTCGAATTCCGCGAATCAGATCGGCGCATCGTTCCATCCACTTTTTTCGCGAAACGGTGATCGAATACGAATGTTGCTCCTCGTCGACGGTGATCGTCACGTCGGGCAGCATCAGCAGCGAATTCATGGCCCGCTCGCATGACATTTGGAGCCGGGAAGCGGAAATCGTTTTTTCGGTAGGATCAAAGCCGTGCTTTTCACGGAATCCTTCTGCCGCAAGTTCAACCAAGCGATGTTGCCAACTCAGCATGCTCTTGTGCCAGTGCCCGGCAGTGGCCAGCTCTGTGATTTGCATCGCATCGCGTTGCAATAGCGCAACCTCGGTGGCCTGGCCGGTCAAGCCGAGAAACAAGATGGTTTCGGTCGCGTTCAAATCAAGCGGATGATTGTCGTCGGTCAACCCGGCTTCACCGTCAAGCAACAACGCCTGAACGGCAGCGACACTTCGGTTGACCAACCTGACCGATTCGAGTCCCGCAATGCGACACGCTTGTTTGACGCTGCGGCGATGGAATTGGTCATAACAAGCCGGTACCGCAATCGATGTCAATTTCGGAATCGGCCGGTCAGGCCAGGAATTCGAGATCACGCGGCGCAGCGCCATCGCGAGCAGGACTTCGGGCGGACAGTGACGACCGGCGATCTCACGTCGAACGATGTCTTTGCCGATATACATGGGCAAGCAGTGCACGACCTGTCGGGGAGCGGTCAATCGCAATTGATTGGCGTCCATGTCATACATCAATTTTCCATCGTCGCTGGCCATCGCCATCCGAAACAACGGCTGAGCGTCGCAGCCGGCAGTCAAATTGTGAATCCCGACGCCTTGGACCGATTCGGCCGATGCAGCATAGGACATTCCCATATCGATGCCGAAAACCGGCAAATTTGCGATCGTGGTTGATCCGCCAGACATCGTCGAATCATTTCCACTGGACTGCCGCGTTACAAACTCCGCCAACCAACTCGGACTGTGTGATTCTTCGGCGTACGCGCCCAGGTCTTCGACGACTTCGTCTAACGATGCATAACGTTCGCTCAATCGTTTTGCCATCATGCGACGCAACAGGTTGGCCATCCCCAAGTCGACGTCACTGCGAATCTGCATCAGGTCGGGAATTTCGCCGTGACGATGTCCGTAAACCTGCTCCAGATACTCGCCTTGAAACGGCGGCTTTGCGGTCAACAAGAAAAACATGACCGCGCCAAGCGAATAGATGTCGCTACGCGGATCGGCTTCATCCGGCGTCTCCAATTGCTCGGGCGACATGTAAGCCAGCGTCCCGATCAATCGCCCTTTGCGTTTGTGTCGCGAGTCGGGATCTTGGACTCGGCCCAGTTCACGGCCGTCCTCAGACCATAGAACGTTGCTGATCTGTGCCAGACCCAGGTCCAAGACTTTGATGGTGCCATCGACCGCGCGTATCAAGTTTCCCGGCTTGACGTCGCGGTGCACGATGCCCGCCCGGTGTGCATGCAACAATCCGAGCGCGGCCTGACGTATAATCGAAGCCGCCAATCCCGGCGATAGTGGGCCATTTTTCGCAACCAGACGCGTCAACGTCATGCCGTCGACGTACTCCATGACCAGGAAGTACGCGTTGTCCGGCGTCTTCGAGATGTCGAAGACCTGGACGATGTTGGCGTG
>JAGQPO010000057.1 GCA_020426665.1 Planctomycetales bacterium | reverse complement strand
CTTTATCGCCCGCATTCAAGAAGGCGTTGGCGATTTGCAATTCGGTGCTTTCGTCCCGGGCTCGACTGGAACGGGTCCGCTGCAGCATGGCCGTGGCCTGTTCGTTCAATCCCAATCGTTTCAGTTGGTCTGCCAAGGCCAGTTGCATTTGGACGTCCAATCGCATGCCGAACAATCGCTCGGCGGCGACCTTCGCCCTGGCGGTGTCGCCGATTTCGGCCGCCAGATTCATGGCCGCCATTTCTTTGCGAATCAACATTCCGCTGTCCAGCGGGCTGAACGAATCAAGCGTTTCAAGTGCCACGCGGGGCTGCTTCAGTTCACTCGCCAAACGCGCCCGTTCAATTTGCAGGTCAACATCCGCGGGGAATTGCTCACTCAGCCGAATCAGGCTTTCGTAACACTGTTCGGGGTTATCCGCCCACCAATGCGCGAAAGCGGCGACGACCAACCGCGTCTTCGCTTCATCGGGTGACGCATCGGATAGTGGCGTTTCCAGATGCTTAATCAATTCTGTTGACAGCTGGATTTTCTGAGTCGGCTGCCGTGCTGTACTCTCGTCGCCGTCGGTCGCGGCAAACGCAAGCACCTGTTGGGCGAGTGAAGAATCCAGCAGGCGTGTCGACAATGGCCCCCGCACACGTATCGATCGCAAACCGCCTCCAACCTGCGAATAGGTGCTGACATGTCCGTCTCCCAACGACGCGGATCGATTGGCCGTGTTGAGGGATTGTTTGGCCCAACGTGCGATGACCGCATCCACCATTTCTTTCTGATAACTCGCATTGAATTCCTTCGCCGCCTCGCTGGAATTCATCATGATTTGCAGCGTCGGGTTCATACCTTGGATGGACGATGACGGTCTGGAACGCCGTGCGGCCGCTAACAGATGCTTGACCAACCCGCCCGCCTTTTCCGTTTCGTTCAGTTGCAAGTAGAACTGTATCGCTCCGAAAATTTCGTCGTACTCCGCATCATCGCCGGGAACTTTCGGTTCGAATTCCGACGCTGCTTTTTCCTGACCTGCCAACCGAAATTCGAATCCCATAATCGCTTGCATCATCATTTCGCCAGCACCCTTTGGCAGTCCCATCGCGAGCGCCGACGACATACCGGTCGCCTGGACTTCATTGTTGATTCTTGCCAGCGTTTTCAATTCGTCTTCGGTCAGCGGAGTCATGTCCACCTGTTGCCGCCCTCCCATTGCGCCGGACATCATTCGCTGGGCAAGCATCTGTAACAGCGGCCCGATCCCGTGAGCTTTATCCAGTTCCGCAAGACGCCACATGATTTTCATTTGCTTTTGGCGCAATTCATCGGCCTTGGTTTTGGCCGCAGCGGACGCGCCCGGTGCCACCATGGCGATCATTTGCTGGTTGGTCATCACCGAGATCACACTCGTCAGTGTAAAGTGCTCCCACAACACGATCGGATCGGTGATCTGGTCAAGCTCCGGTAGCGCGAACTCTTTATCGAATTTCGCCTGCAACGCAACGCCGGCATCGTCGCCGGTTTTATCGAGTGCTACATCCATCAGAATGATCGACGCCGCGATCACACGGGCATGTCCGTAAGAAGTCGGATCCAACGTCGTCGTCGAACCAGACGATGAATAGGATCGGTTGGCATATTGCCCGACCCGCAGGATGCTGGCGAGTTGGTACGACGATTGGCTCCAATACAACGGGTTCGATTGGTATCCGGCGGGCAGACCATTTGTGGTTGCTCGCGTTGTCGTTTGCCGCCGTTGGGTAGGCGGCGCCGCGTCCATTTCGACGTGTAACGCACGAACCTGTTGGGCCAACTGGATTGCCTGTTCACGATTCGCCGCTCCGGTTTCATTGTTGCGGTCGATCATCAACAACTGCGCCAGCGTCAATTTGATGTCCCACAACGAATCGTCGCTACGGAGTATTTCATTGCATATTTCGCGGGCCGTGTTCAGGTCGCCACGGCGTATGGCCGACCTTACGATGCCACCCAACTGCGTGGGGTCTGTGACGAATGCCAAACGTTGTGACAGAACCTCGGCAACGTCGATCGTGCCCGCGTCCAATTGAAACTGAAATAATTTGAAACGGTTCTCCGGAGTGTCGGCCAGTTCAGTGATACGGCGCTGAAACTCAGCGGCCAATTCGACTTCGTCCGCCGCGTCTGACAAGCGGACCATTGTTTCAAGCAAAGCAACGTCGCGCGGCTGCACGGCGAGCAATTGGTCGATCGCATTGCGTGCCGCGGCGAATTCTTGAACGGATTCATGAGCCGCAGCAACCATCAGATTCTTGGTGCGCGCATCACCTTCTTTGCGATTAATCTCTTCGATGCGTCCCAGCAAAGTGTCTAAGTCGGCCTTGCGATCGTACAAAGGGGCTAGCGATTGAATCACATTGATTTTGTCGTCTGTCTTTGGCTCGTACTGAAACGCCTGCCAATACAACTCGATCGCCTCGTCGGTTCGATATCGATCCGCAAAGTGATCCGCCAACATCCGCCTTGAAGAATTGTCGCGTGGTGCCACGGACATGGCGCGTCGAAGTGCCGCAATCGCTTCTTCATCACGATTCACTGCCAGCGCCGTCCGCGCATAAAACTGGTACGACTCGGGGCTTGCCGGATTAGCATCGATGATTCTCTCGCATGTTTTCATCGCCTGGTCGGTTTGTCCGAGTCGAATCTCAAGACTCGCCACGCGCTGCAGATAATTGGTTCGAAAGCGGCTGTCCACGGACGCCAGCTTGCCGAAAAACTCGGCCGCATCGCCGAGTCGATTTTGTCGTTCGGCCAAGTCTGCGGCGACCAGTAAAACCTGTGTGTTGTCTGGTTCGATTGCGATCGCCTTTCGTATCGCACGTTCGGCATTGTTTAAGTCACCATTTGCACCAAACATCAACGCCAACGTTCGCAACGATTCGATTGTCTCGGGTCGCTCGGACACCTGTCGGATCTGTTGGGCAAGTGTTCCCGAAGACTGGTAGACCGAGATTCGATCGTTCAACAATTGCTCGTGTTCGTCGGGCGTTTCTGCGATTTTTTCGGCCGAATCCAGTCGCACCAGTGCATTGTCGTACTGTTTGGCCTCGGTCAGCTTTGCGGCATATCGCAATTCCTGGGCGAACGTGAGATCGAATTGTGATGCTTCGGCCCAAGCATCCAATGCCAGGTCCGGCCGCTTAAATGTCCCGTAGATCTCCGCCAATCGCACCAAAGATTCCCGCCCACGGCGGTCGTCGGCGGCGATCGATTTCCATACTTCGATTGCCTCGTCAACGCGATCAAGTGAATACAGGTACTCGCCCAGGTATTCGCGGTACTGTGGTGCACCGGGATCCAGATCGATTGATTTTTGGTAAAGACCAATTGCTTCTTTGCTGCGGTCGATGCCACGCATCCGATCGGCGATCTGGGCGATCGTGACCGCATCGTCGGTTCTGGATTGGGCCAACCGATTCCAGACGGCCGCGGCTTCGCTGCGACGCTGTTCCAGAGGCTTTGTTGCGTCGTCCAGCAGGACTTGGCCCCAACGAATCAAATGGTCCGGGTTACTTGGATCGCGTTTGAACAGCTCTTCGAATTGTTCGGTCGCAGCGGCAATGTCATTTTGATTGATCAAGACTTCGATCAACGTCAACCGCGTCTCGGTGTCGTCGGGAGCTTTCGCGATTGCGGACTGCAGTTGAGATTGCGCCTCGGTCAATCGACCGGCGGTGATCATGATGCGGGACAAACGGGTTTGCAGCGCCAGATCATCCGGTCGTTCGTTGAGTTGGTTTTGATAATAATCCGCCAGCGCATCGTAGTCCCCCGATTTCAGGAATCCGTCTTCGATGCGGTTTCGGACATCGGTGTACAGCCAACTTCCCGGCCGTAGCCGCGCGAGTATTTTTTCCAGTTGCCCAGTCGCCTGGTCTGCCTTGCCCAAGTGCCGCTGCATTTCCGCCGCTTGGACCTCAAAGGCAATCTTTTCGTCGTCCTTCTTGGCGACTTCCGAAAGTCGCTCATAGCGGATCATCGCTTGTTCGTGATTGCCTTCTTCGGCAAGAGTCCGCGCGATCTGGCTGCCCACGCGAGTGTCACCGGGGAACAGTTTTTCCAATCGGGTCCATACCGACAACGACTTTTGAAGCTCTCCGGCACGACTGTAGATTCGACCCAGTTCGGTAAACATCGGCAGCGCTTCGGCGCGTGACGGTCCACGCGTTATGGCACGCTCCATCGCGGCCGCAGCCAATTCGGTTTGACCGATCGCCAGATAGGCCCGACCGAGGTAGTAACTGCATGCGGCGTCATCGGTGAGTTTTGATTCGACATCCGCCAGAATCGTCGCTGCTTCAGCGGATCGCCCGCGTTGTAATTGCACCAGCCCCCAAACCATTTGACGCTGGTCATAGTCGGCTGCCGTCTTGTCAGACAACTGCTGTTGTAACTCATCCAACGTGTCATTCTGGACGTGATATCCGTACACACGATCAAGCGCAACACCAAGGCGAGGCCGGCCCAGCAAGACTTGTAAATAACGATCGACCGCCACACGCTCGCGAACATCGACGGGACCGGAATCCTGGGCGATCGATGGTAACGGCATGAATACGCATGTCATCAACGCCGCGATACAAACAATGATGCCCGCAAAGTGCACCTGCTGAGTTTGCCACGCGCGCATGGGGTGTGGACGTGTCACGAGAGTCCCTGTGATTAAGAGAAGCAGACGATTTGGACCGAACCATTGATCAGGTTCCAGTATGATGCTGCTCGGGACCGCAATGCAAGTCACGGGATCGCTTCGAAAGCCGATCGATGAAAGAAAAAAGACTTGCCGTCTATTCTCGGGCCAACGTCTTGAGCATTGGCAGCAAATCGGCGTACAGATCGTCGGCGGGGTGGTGACCGCACGAATCGGATCGAAGGACAAAATCACGGTCGATCAGGTGGAACCCGGGAATCATCTCATACGTTTCCGGACTAAGCATTGACGGGTCGCCACGAAGAACGATTTTGTAGTCCTCGCGATCCATCCCAAAGTGCTGGGCCCATCCCTCGACTTCGGCCTGGGTGGGCGCCGAAAGCGATTTGCCGTAAAGCAGGACCTGGACGAACACGACGTCTTTGCTGCCGAGTTCGACACCGGCATATTTTTGCGAGTAGTTTTCGATCGAGTCCAGTCCTGGCTGAACCGAAAATCCGCCGAACCCGCCGCGTTGCTTTCCACCGGCAAAGGCCTGGCATCCCATGCACGGGATCGCGGCGTATTCCACCAAGATGAACTTGCCCGCGAAATCAGACAGATGCACGGTTTGACCCGATTGATCGGCTAGAACCAGGTCAGGAAACTTTTGGCCGGAGACCGGTGGCCAGTGGCCGATGACTGCCGGTTCTGCTGCCCGCAACCCAACCGTCGAAGTTAGATTGATCGGCAGAGCATTGATTGCGCGATCGACCAAGGGTCGCGGTGAATGACCGGACACCTTCAACACCGTCAGCGCGATCGGGATCAACAAGATTGTTACCGCAACAATCGTCAAAATTGATTTGATGGGTCGAGGCATGGACGTTGAGACCGATGGAAGAAACGTAGAGTCATCGGTCAATCGTAGGTCATGTTTTGTCCGCGCTGCAATCGATGTTGATCAGGTGAAGTCCAGCTTGTTTGTCAACACCGTCGATGAAGGCAACGCGCTTACTATCGGGCGACAACACGGGATCGAACCCTACCGACATCCACGCACGCGAAACCGAACGCCCGTTGACGAGTCCATTGTAATGTTTCGCCGGCCGGATGACGGTACAGACGGATCCTCCTTGGATTTGGCCAGAATTGGCCATACAGAACCGCGGTGTTTTTTGGCCAAAGGCCATACATATCCACAGCCTGGGGCAACGCCCCAGGAATTTAGATCCGTCAACAGGGGTTGGCCAACGGCCATACACATGTTTCAATGCGGCAAATCGAGAGGGACATCGAGCTACTTATCACCTTTTCACCCAAGGAAGGCTCATGCCCCAATCGCACGCCAGGCTCTACGCACATCTGATCTTTAGCACCAAAGATCGCTATCCTTACCTCCACAAGCCGATTCGAGAACGCACTCACGCCTACATGGCAGAAACGCTTCGAGCGATGGGGTCACAGTTTGTGTTGGTTGGTGGAGTGGAAGATCACGTCCACATTCTCTTTGATTTTGGACGCATTCACGCCTTCAAGACTTTCGTTGAAGATGTTAAGCGAGAGTCGTCAAAGTTTATCAAGACACTGGGACAGCGGTATTCCAAATTTTACTGGCAGCGCGGTTATGGGACCTTTTCGGTTTGTCCTCCGCATCGCGGGGCAGTAGAAAAATATATTCGAAACCAAGAAGAACATCATCGCACACAGACTTTTCAAGAAGAGTATCGCAGTTTCTTGAATCGCTACGGCATCGATTTTGACGAACGGTATGTGTGGGACTGAAGGGTGATCGGCCGTTGACCGACCCGAACGCCATGTTTTTTGGCAAACGGCCATGCATAACGCTCTCCAGCGACGTTGGTTGTCTATGGCCGTTGGCCAAACAGAACCGCGGTGCGATGGATTCCTAGGGCGGCGCCGAGTCGCTGCGCTCATTCGGCTTGCCCTAGGCTATGGTTGTCTATGGCCGTTGGCCAAACAGAACCGCGGTGCGATGGATTCCTAGGGCGGCGCCGAGTCGCTGCGCTCATTCGGCTTGCCCTAGGCTATGGTTGTCTATGGCTGTTGGCCAAACAGAACCGCGGTGCG
>JAGQPO010000056.1 GCA_020426665.1 Planctomycetales bacterium | reverse complement strand
AGGATTTGTCGGCGTTTCCGGTGCCGTCTCCGTGACCTTGATCGATTCGGATACGACGGCGCTGATCGGTGACGGCGCATTGATCAACCAAACCGCAGCAAACGTCGGCGCCGGCGCGAACCAAAGTGTTTACGTCAACGCTGCCAACGAAGTCCGCGGCTTCAGCTTTGCCGGCGCCCTGGCCGGTGGGTTTGTCGGCGTTGCGGGTGCCGTTGATGTCGGATCAATCAAAAACGATACCCAAGCAAAAATCGGCAATGGCGCGGTCGTGACCGCGGTGAAAGATGTCGAGGTCAACGCGCTCGGGATCAAAGACATGTCCGGGTTCACGTTCAGTGGTGCCGGCGGCGCCGTCGCGCTGGCCGCAGCGATTTCGGTTTGGTCGGTCGGCGAAACGGTCGACTCCAACTACAGCGACAATGACGGCAATTCAGCCAACGCGGTCGAAGGCCAAGGCGGCGCATCAGCAACCGACGATGCGACCGGACAAGCACAAACCAGCCACAACGAGACGGCAAACAAGCTTTCCAACTTTGATGACGATGCCGCCAACCCTAACAACAGCAGCACCAAACAGGTCGGCGGCATCACCGGCATGGCTGCTTCGAAGATCAATGCCGGTGCGCCGACCCAGGCCCAATTGGCAGCCAAGTTGGCGGCCGCATCACAACTGTCGGGAACATCGGCGATCATCTCCGGCGGCGCGACGGTCACCGTCGGCGGTGACATCAACGTCGATGCCAACGAAGACGTCGAAGTCGACATTCTGACCGGTGGCGTCGCCGGCGGCCTTGTCGGGATCGGGGCCGGTGTCGCGGTCACTTCGATCGCGGCAAACACGACCGCCAGCGCCGGCGGAATTTTGACCGCCGGCGACGACATCACCGTCCGCGCCCGATTGGATGAAGACGTCAACGGCACCGCCTTCGTCGGCGCCGGAGGATTCGTCGGGATCGGCGCCGCCGTCTATGTGCTAAACGACACGACGCTGGTCCAGGCTGCATTGGCGAACAATGCGACGATTGTTTCAGCCGACGACGTGCTTGTGCAAGCGATCAGCAATCAAGATCTGTATGGGTTTACCGGCCAGGTAACGACGGGCGCCGTTGCCGTCGGTGCTTCGTTTGTCAAAGTTAACGTCGGAAACGACGCGGCCGTTGAAACTCTGGCCCAGCTCGGAACCGGCGTCCGCGTCGGATTCGGGGGCGTCGTCAACGACTTGTTCGTACAATCAACGTCCAACTTGAATGCCACGGCGGAGACCTTTGGTCTCTCCGGCGGCATCGGCGCGTTCAGTGCGAATTTTGCGTTCGTCGACGCCCAGCCTCAAGTTCAATCCAACATCGGTTCCGGCGCCGACGTCACCGTATTGGGCGACGTCGAGCTGAAGCCGGTGTTGACGATCAACGGTTCTGCGGAAGCGACCGGAACGAACATCGGCGGTTTGGTGATCGGAGCAACGCTGGCCTCCGTTTCGGCCGGAGGAGGAAACAATGTCGACGAAATCGTTGCCTCGATCGGATCGAATGCAAAGATTGACGCCAAGACGTTGCGGATCATTCCCAAGAGCGATGACGATTTGACCGCCGACACGACGGCCGGTGCGGGAGGATTGATCACCGGGACCGGTGCCGTCGCCACGTTGTCCACCGACCTTGCCGTCGTCGCACGAATCGGCGGCGGTGCCGACATCGACGTCAAAACTTTGATCGTTAACCCCGATCATGAACAAGACGTTGACGGCCGTGCGGACAGCGTGACCATCGGCCTTGCCGCCGGAACCGGCGCAGCGGTCGACCACACCGTGACCAGTAAATCTGTCATCGACGTCCAACCCGGCGCGACGCAAATCGACGCGGAAAGCGTCAGCATGTTCGCCAGAAACTTCGCCCGCAAAGCCCAGTTCAGTCGAAGCGTTCGCAACGCGACCGTCTCAGGCCTGTCAGTTACCGGCCTGGGCAGTTCGTACAGCCTCGGCACCGCGTCCAACCCGTTCGAATCATCCGTCAACGTTGGTTCCGGCGTCGTGATGACGGTCCAAGGCCAGGACAACGGCTTATTTAATGTTGCAACGCTTACCGATTTTGATCTTTTCGACAGCGTTAAAGCGACCAGCGTGTCGGGCTTGGGCGGCGTCACGGTGGGCATCAGCGACATCGATACCAAAACCGCATCAACCATTCATATCGATGGCGCGACGCTACAGAATTTGTCGGGCGACTTGAAACTGGCCACCCGCGGCGCCGGGACGTCAACATCGGACGCCAATTTAGAGGTCGGCGGAGGACTTTCGGCCAACGCATTTGCCGACTCCAACAGCGACATCAACGCGACACAGCGAGTGGATCTGGACAACGCCAAAATCAAAGGCCGCAACGTCGACATCTGGGCCGGACGCGGATTGCCGGCAAAACCCAACAACCATTTTAGTCGCGCGGGCAGCAACATCTTGGCGATCTCGATGGGCGTCAACATCGTCGATCCGACGGGCAGTTCGACGATCGACGAAACCAACGTGATCGACATCCAGGGTACCACTCAGGTCTTGGGGTTCGAAGACATTGACTTGATCACCGACGACACGTCGCTTCCCGAAGGCAGCGTCGGCGTCAACGGTGGCGCGTTTTCGCTTTCACTACTGCCTTATGGAATCAGCGCTAGCGGCCCGGAAACGTTCACTTCCGACAACCAAGTCAACGTCGGCAATTCGGCGCGTGTCGAAGCGGGGATCCATTCGTCGGCATTTGTATCGATTCAACCTCGAACCTATCCCGGCCGGACGACGCTGCCGATTTCCCGGTTGGGCACCCCGCTGACCAGCCAGGAGAAGATCGACCTGAGTCTGCCGACGGACATCGATTACGAATACAGCGAACTGAATATTGGCAGCATCGCGCTGGACGTCTTTGACGGTCACGTCATCCAAGTGGTTTCCGGTGCAAACAACGGAGGCACGGTCGGACACTTCTATCAATTTCATTCATCGTCGTTTGAATCGGCCGGAATCATTCCGCATCTGGTCAATTACAACGGTGCATCATGGACCGACCTTGGCGTCTTGAATCAAACGGAAATCGATGCGTTGGAAGCAGCCGGAAATCCGGTCTATCCGAGCGACGTGACGCAGCAATTGGCGGCCGGATTGAACCAAAAGTTCTACGCCATTAAACCGGTTGAAATGGACGCTGTCGGTCTGGTCTACACCAACATCGGCAACCGTTTGTATCAAACTCGCGAACAACTGCTCGACTGGATCAGCAATCATGCCGGTAACGCCGAAGCGGTGGCGCGGTACCAGGTGCAACTGGACGAGATCAACCAACAACTCGCGGATTTGGGGTTCACCGAAACGGTCAACGGCGGAACCCATTTCTTGCGCAGCCTGGATGTGCTGATTTTGGACATGCCGGAAATCACCGCCGCGCCGGGTTCGATTTTCATCGAAGCTAAACCGCCCAGCGCCCTGGCATTGCCGTCTAAGGTTGGAACACAGTTGATCGCCTATCCCGGCGCGAAAGTCAACGTGATCAACAATTCGCCATTTGCGATGGACGTGGACGACATCCTGGTTCGCGACAATCAACGCGTCACGACCGGCGACAACGGACAGGCATTGGTGCTCGAGGGCGGCAACATTTACTTGAACAAAACGCCGCTGACAAACGTCGTCGACACTTCGGCGCGTACGATCAACATCCTGCAGGACGCCTTCGGTCCGATCAACACCTACGACTTGTCCGGGTTGCCCAATCAATCGTTGGACATCGATCAAGACATGTACATCAACGGAGACGTGATCAACGAAGCCGGTGACGTCTACATTGAAAACAAGGAAGGCAGCATTTACGTCAACGGCGAAGTGCGCGGCGAAAACGTCACGATCATCGCCGCGGCCAACTTTACACTCAACAGCGAAGACTGGTTCCACACCAATCAGGACCCGCGCCAGTATCTGAAGTTCGAAGATTATCGGGCCGATCTGTTTAACATCGGCGCCGCACAACAGGCCGCTGGTGGCCCGATAGTCGTTCCCCCACGCGTCGAACCGACCACGAATTTCTACGGTCGACTGCAGGACGGTACCGCGGCGACGTTGGAGCAAGCGATCCATCGTGACGAATCCAAGATTCTGGCCCAGGGGCGAATCACAATTACCGCGAGGTTTTTGAATGTCGACGGTTTGATCCAAAGCGGGGTGACGACGATCGAGTTTGACGTCGCATCCAACTTTGTTCCTCCCGCACAAACATCGAACTTCACCGACGATACCGGCAACGTGCTTCCAGGAATCAGTTTCGGTGCCGATGGCGTTCCGATCGACGGGTATTGGGATGCGATTCGCCAGGCATTTGTACTGGACGACATCGAACCCGACGGCGGACAAATCACCATCGCCGGACAGTTGCTGAGCACCGGCAACGGTCGATTGAAAGTCGCCAACGGATACACCGGTGTCGATATCAACAATCAATCGCCCTACGACTTGATCCTGGGGAACATCGATACGACGAAAGACCGCAAGGGTAAGATCACCGTTATCGACAGCGGCTTTTTGACGAAGACCGAATACGAGGCGATCGGCGGACAGATTAAAGAAACTAATTTTACCGGCGCCCTGAATTCCGGTGGTACTCCCGCGATCATCTACACCCAAGTCGGTTCCCCGGTCAACTACAACTTCGGCGATACGATTCAGTACGACCTGCCCGTCGGTCTGCACTACGTTTGGACCGAAGGGCAAGAGAAGCTGCAACTCGATAAACGGATTTATGAAAAGAAGTCGTTTAATCTGTTCGGTGATTTCCTGGCCGACGAACTTGCCGCGGACAACAGTTGGAAACATCGCGAAGTCATCGAATTGGACGACGAGCCTCTGTTGGAGTCGGAAACTCGTGAAACCGAAGGCGGCCTCGTTCCGGTATACGCTAACGGCGCGGCTTATACGATTCAGTACGAACAACGTCGCGACACGTCAGTTGAGTTGTACACCGGCATTTCTCTTGTACGCCATCCCGCGAACTCCGGAGGCAGCGTTTATCGTTACGACGGGCCGACCAACCCGGCCGACTTGATTTTGGCCGATGTCAATTATGGCGACACCGCCAACTGGACGAACCTGAGCGCATTGGAGACCGATGATCCCGCGTATCAGGATCCCGCGGCATTTACTCAAGACATTGACAACAATCGTTTCGACAGTACCTACGTCAATTACGAAAAAGTCGTGGACGGTCCGAAGTGTACCGGCGGTGGTTGGTTGCGGACGAAGACGTGTACGACAAAGATCGACATCACGACCGGGATCAAAGATTTTTACACGCATACGTTGAAAGCCGACTATCCAATCGATATCCAGTTCGAACAAGGCACGACAACGCCGGCGCTGAACATCCGATCGGGAGGAGACATCTTGTTTCAAGGCAACGTGCAAACGCCGACCGGCGGAAGTGTGTTGCTGCAATCGGTCGGTGGCGATGTCACCGCGATTCCCGGAACCGTGTTGTTTGGACCCTCGCCCGTGGTGCTTTCCGGTGGGGAGGTTTTGCTGACCGTCGAAGGCGATCAAGGCCCGATCTACATCACCGCGGAACAAGACATCGACATCACCGCCATCTCGCTGGATAACCTGAGCAGCTCGCTTTCGATCGGACTGGTCACCACCAGCCATGGCGATGTGTTCCTGGACGCGGCGCACGGAATCACCGCGTTTAGCCCGAGTGCACTTGTCCGCGGTGAGCATGTCGAATTGACCGCGATCGCCGGCGAAATTGGCAACCTTGACCTTCCATTGCCGATCGACACCAGCAGAACTGATGGCTCGGTCGCTCCACCCAACCAAGGCGAACCGGGTGGCGTCAATGGTGTTCCCCATGGTGGACTGGCTGCCAACGCTAAAGACGACGTTCGTGTTCGCGAAGTCCTCGGGCATCTGGTGTTGACCCAAGCCCAACGTTCGGCTTCTCCGGCATCGGTCAACAGCGAAACGGGAGACGTCCAAATCACCGTCGACACAGGATCGTTGTTGGACGGCGTCGATGAATTGTTTCGCCCGTCCAGCAGCCTCAATACTGGTAACCTTCCGTCGGACACGTTGCAGTTTCTGCAGTCCGGTGCCAACCAAGGGCTGTGGAATTTCGAATCGATCAACTTCACCGTCTCGCCCGGGCTGATCCGTTTTCTATACCCCCACGCCGACACGCTCGGCAGCACTCCGCCGTCGTTTGCCGTTGAATTCGACAACGTGATCGGCAACCGCGTCGAAATCTTTACCCCACACCTGGGACAAGACGTCGGTGAGTTACAGAATCTGGTCGCGATCAATGACCCGACCAATCCGGCGGGTTTAACGACATCGCAAAAGCAACTGTTGTCGACCGCCAACGCGTCGGATGTGGTCGGCACCCAATACGCGCTCTACCAATTTGTTGCACCGGATGAAGTCAACGTTGATCTGGAAAACGAAGACTATGGCGACCACTCACGATGGCAACCGATTGCGATCAATCACCGAACCGGAACCAGCGGATCGAACCGAACGGTCAACACCAATCAAACCGTACTCGTCCAATTCGACCTGGACTTTTATGGCTTGTATCAATACCTGGGTTCGTCGGCTTCGTTGAACCTGTTCACCCAGAATTACAACGACGCGAGTCTTTGGAAACGTCTTACTCCCGATCATGCATCCGATGGAGGGACGCCTTCGTTGACGACCGGACAAATCGTTGCGGACAAGCACGAGGTGGAATCCCTTTCCATCCGTTTGTCGGATCGTGTGATGGTCGATGCGCACACGGCGCTTGTCGTAACGGCGAACGATCGGGTTTCGATCGGGTCACCCACGGCGATGTTGATTCAGCGGATCCAGGCCGGTGGCCGGGTTCGGTTGAGCGCCGAAACGAATATTGTCGACTTGGGAATCGGTCCGGCCGCGATCGCGACACCCGACGCACTGGAGATGCGTGCCGGAAGTTTGATCTCTGGAAACGGGGCCGGCAATGCGATGAGGACACAGATCGGCGCGTCGGGTTTGTTGCGAGCCGACGCCGTTGCGGGGATCAAGTTGATTCAGGTTGCCGACGATACCGTCATCAATGGCAACGCCTTGCCGATTAACGATCTGTTCATCTCGCGGGCCGAAGCCGCGATGGACGTCGACATCACGGTCGCCCAGGGGGATGCGATCATCGGCCGTGTGTTGTCGTCCAGCGGCGTTACGATCGACGCCCAGGACGACATCTTTGATGCTTTCAATGACACCGGCGCGGAAGTCGTCAACATCACAACCAACAACGCAATCGCTCCGCCATCGGGAGATGTCACGTTGATCGCCGGCGACCAGATCGGCACGCCGACCAATTTCTTGGACGTCAGTCTGTTGGTTGGATCTCTCACGACAACCTCTGGTGGCGACCAATTCGTCAACAGCGTCATCGACATCGACGTCGAAAATATGACGTCGACCGGCGGTGATGTCCGGCTGAGAGCCGATGGAAACGCGATGGTGGGAGTGATCAATTCGATTGCCGGTGACACTGTCGTGTGGGCGCGCGATGCGATCACCGACCGTGACGCCGACGCGGCGGCGGATATCAACGCGATCAATGTGACATTGACGTCCGTCGACAACCGCATCGGCCAACTTTTGAACGACTTGGAAATCAACACGGCAATCACAGGTACTTTGTCGGCCGACGCACGAATGGACATCAACATCGTCGAAACGAATGACTCGCTGACAACCGGCACCGTGTCGTCGACGACCGGGCACGTGCGATTGAGTGTGCTGGAATCTGCTTCGACCGGCGAAGATTTGATCGTGCCGGTCAGCGGCTCGATTGATGTTACCGATGGAGCGTTGTGGTTGCAGGTCGGTGACAACATCACGATCCTGGGTCCCGTTCACTCACCGCGGACCTACATCACCGGCGACTATCAAAACGCCGATCCCGCCGGGTCAACCATCACGATCACCGGTGCGTTGACCGGTGGGAACACAGCTTGGATTGATACCGGGGACGACAATGACGTGATCATGATCCCCGGCGTTGCCGTGCCAACACACATCCGGACCAACGGCGGAGACGACCAAGTCACCGGCGGAATGGTTAACGACGAAATCGACGGCGGCGACGGAGTCGACCTGTTGCGCGGCGGTCCCGGCGACGACACTCTGATTGCGGGGCGGGGGATCGGAGATGAATTGCACGGCGATGCCGGTAACGACAAACTGTTCGGGTCCGACGAAGGTTCCGAAAGCGATCCGAACTTCGCCGATGCGACGCGTTTTGGTGACCTGATCGACGGCGGTGACGGCAACGATGAAATCTTTGCGCTCGGCGGTGCCGATTTGATCTTCGGCGGACCTGGTAACGATTCGATTCAAGCCGGCAGCGGTTCCGACTCGGTCGACGGCGGTGACGGCGACGACACGATCTATGCCGGCGTGGGCTTGGCCGAGACGATCGATGGTGGTGCCGGAGACGACGAGATCTGGGGATCAAACAACGGTAACGATTCGTTGCTGGGCGGTCCCGGTGTCGATGACATTCATGGTCAAGCCGGCAACGATACGATCGACGGCGGCGCCGGGCCGGATTTGATCGACGGCGGTGCGGATGCCGACGACTTGCGCGGCGGCGACGGAGACGATGAAATCATCGGCGGTGGAGGAAACGGTGACCAGCTTCGCGGCGAGGGCGGGGACGATGTGCTGCGCGGCAGTAATGACGGTGCCGATCTGATCTTCGGCGGCCCGGGTCGAGATCGCGCGTTCGGTGGCGGCGGCAATGATCAAATCGAAGGCGGACCCGACGACGATATTTTACATGGCGATGCCGGAGACGATTTGATCAGCGGAGATTCCGGCGCGGATGTGATCCTGGGCGGCGCCGATCACGACATCTTGTACGCGCTGAATGCCTCGGGCACGGGAGCCGACGGATCGGTCGATTATGTCTACGGTGATTTCGGAACCGACAACAACGAACCAGGGTCCGGTAACGATCAACTCTTTGGCGACAACGGGATTGATCTGTTGTTCGGCGAAGGCGGTGACGATCTGATCGACGACGACACCCAAGTCGCCGGAGTTCCGGTTCCAGGCACGGTACCCGATACGATCGTCTATGGAGTCGGTGAAGCCGCCGATGTGACGTTGTTCGTCTCGCCGACGCCGACGCCTGCGCCGCCGATTGATCCGCCGCCTCCGGGTTTGACGCTCGGCGGGCCGGCGCTGCCGAATGCCGTCGACGATTTCGGTCGCTGGGCAGAACTGGCGGGGTCAGCGACCGCAGGAGGCCTGTCGGGCAACATCGCCTTAACCGCATCGCCGAGCGTCGCGATTGATGGTGATAGAACCTTCGTCGCTTGGAGTGACACTCGCGCGGGAAACCAACAGATTTACGTTTCCGTTCACGACCCCATTGCAGGCTGGGCGGAATTGGACGGCAGCGCGGGCTTCGCAGGGGTCAGCGACACGGCGTTTGCGTCCAGCCAACCGTCTATCGCCATCGATGCAAGTGGTGCACCGGTCGTTGCCTGGACGCAATCTGAATCCGGCGGAACGAACGTTTACGCCGCGCGATATGACGCGACGTCGATGTCATGGCAAGCACTCGGAAGTTCACTGTCCGCCGGCGGTATTTCGTCGACCGGTGCTGCAACGCATCCTACGGTTGCCGAAACTAGTTTCGGAACGCTGGTTGTTTGGCAAGAAGTGATCGGGGGCCAAGTACAAGCATACGCTCGTTTGTTCAGCGGAGGCGTCTGGCAAGAGATCGCCGGCAGCGCCAGTGGCGGCGGTGTGTCAAATGCGGCGATTCTCGCACAGGTGCAAGACGTCACGGTCGCACACGACGCGGGAAAAATCGCGATCGGATGGACGGCGATCGATGCGGCGTCGGGAGTGCGTCACGTTTACGTTCGCCAGTACAGCGGTACAACTTGGTCGGGCATCGCGGGATCGGATACCGGTAGCGGCGTCAGCGCGGTGTTGGCCGGCGGCGTTCCTGCGATTGTTACAGGAAACACGTCGCCCACACTGGCGTATTCCGGCGGATCGCTGTGGGTCGGATGGATCGGCAGCAGTGACCAATCGACCTTGTTGGCCGTGGCTCAATACGACGGTTCAGCCACCCAACCAGTGTTGCGGCAATCGATCAGTGATGTAGGCCGCATGATGACTCCCAACCTGAATGCATCGTCCAACGGATTGGCGCTGACATGGTTGCACCAGCCACTTGCCGACGCGCCGGTAGCGTTGTACTCGATGCGGTACAACGGAGCTAGCTTTGCCGAGGTCATTCCGGGCGACGCGCAAACCGTTGGCATCAGCACGACATCCAAGGCCGCTGCAACGATCGCGACGGGAGTCAGCTCAACGGGACAGATCGCAGTGGCCTATGTCGAGAACGTCGACGGAACACCATCGATTCATGTCCGCCGTGATCGTTTGAACCTTACCGGAACGATTCACACGGCGAGCGCCGGCGGATTGTCCGTTGCGCAGATACTGGGCAACGAAAACTTGGGGGCCGGTGACGCAATTGTCGTCACGGGCACCATCACCGAAAACGTAACGATCACAGCGTCGGATGCCGGTGTTGCGATCATCGGCGCGCCCGGCTCCCAACTTGTCGGCAACATTTTGGTGACCGGTGACGACGTCGTGCTGCAACGATTGAACATCGTCGGTCATGTAACCACGTCGGCCGATCGCACCGCAATTCGTGAAAACGCAATCTCCGGCGGCGTCACGGTCAACGGCGGCTCAGAATCGCAAATCACGCACAACACGATTCAGCAATCCGGCAGTGGTGTCGGAGCATTGATCGCTGGAAACGCGTCCAACATCGCGGTGCGTGCCAACGTGATCTCGAGAGGAACCGTCGGCATTTCGATCGGAGACAAGTCCGGAACGATTGCCGGTTCGGCGAACAACGTTTCATTGACGAACAATCATTTGGCATCGTCGACGACCGGCTTGTTGATTCACACGGCCGCCGGCGGATCGATCATCGACAACCAAGTCAGCGGCGTAGCGGTCGGCTTGGAAATCGATGCCCCATGGTCCGGAATCATTACCTCAAATGACATTGTTGATTCCGCGATCGGTGTCCGGTACGACGCGTCTGCGCAGCTGATCGCCAACCGAATTCACGACAACACGACCGGCGTCGTCGCGACCGTCAATTCATTGACCGACGGACTGGGTTATGTCGGTGACCAAGTGGGCAACGTGATCAGCGATAACGCTATCGGATTGGATTTGACCGGTCGTGCCCGTGGTCAACTGATTCGCAACAACGCGGTTGGTGTGACAGGATCCGGCATCCTGGGCGGCGAAAATGATGTCTTTCCTAACGTCATCGAAGGCAACGTGACGGGAGTCGAAAACTTTTCGGGGACGGTCCAGTACAACCGTCTGATCAAAAACCAAATCGGCATCGCGGCCTCGGGTGACCAAACGATTTTTCACAACGTGTTCGCCCACAACGTTGTCGGGGGCATCGACACAGACGGAGCGGTCGATGTGCGTATCGTCGGCAATACCATGCACGCCGCGACCGGTGACAACGTACGTGTGGTCGGCGGGTCGGCGGAGGTCGAAGTCCGTAACAACATTCTTTGGGCCGAGTCCGGATACGATCTGTTTGTCGACAACGATAGCCAAAGCGGATTCTTTAGTGACTACAACACCCTGTACTCAAGCGGCAGCGGCGCTCTGGTGCATTGGATTCAATCCAGCGAAGGGCTGTTGGACTTCACCGACGTTTTGGATTGGCAGGAAGATGTTAACCAGTACGATTTGCACTCGTTCGGTACCACGGTCGTTAATCCGACGTGGGCAAAACCTCAATTCGAAGGCTTGGCGCGAGGCGATTACAACATCTACCCCGTCACGGCCGGCCTGCGTCTAACGAGTCCGACGGTCAACTCGGCAGACCCACTTTCCGTATTGGATTGGGATCGCTTCGCCACAAACCGGATCATCAATCCGAGTTTTGAATCAGGGCTAGCATCGTGGACGACAAGCCTAAGTGCACAAGTCGCGACAGGATCGCCGGGGCCGTATTCGGGTTTGGGTTTCTTCTACGGCGGCGCCGATGCAACATCTTCGGCGGAGCAGACGGTTGACTTGATCGCCGCGGGTTACACGGCCGGCAACATCGATGCACGAGATCTGACGGTGGCGTTCGGAGGCCGCATCCGCTCGGCCGACGAAGCCATTGAAGATCTCGGCCAGATCGTGTTGACGTTTTTGGACGGAGGCAACCTGGAAATTTCAAGTGCCACGGTATTGGCACACAATGCCACCGATCGATGGGAACTCGTCGGAGACCGACTGCCCATCCCACAAAACACACGCAACATCCGGTACCGATTTGTGGGAACGCGTCAGACCGGTACGACCAACAACAGCTACCTCGATGATGCGTTTCTGTATGTCTTGGGCGAAGACGCCGCGGTGTCGCAGGGCGCCGACGGCGACCAAGACCTGGCGCGTGTGTTAAATCGACCGGAGATCGCACTGCGAAGCCCGGACTTGTACGTCGACTTTCGCAGAGATGTACCCCGCAACATCGTCTGGGACACCTTCGGCAACGTTGATGACTTGCCCGTTCGAATCGACTTATTGCAGGACACCGCTTCCGGCCCGGTGCACCACACGACCATCGTCGCGGTCACCGATGACGACGGTCGCTACGCTTGGACGCCGGCAGACGATTTAATCGATTACGGCACGTCGGGTTGGCGAATTCAAGTGTCACTTGTCGGCGATCCAGCCACGCTGGACCGCAGCACCGAACCGTTTGCGGTGCCCGAGAACACCAACACGTATTATGTCAACGATGGTTCTTTGGTCGGTGATCAGTACGCAACCGCGGTGGGCGACAACCGCAACACCGGAAAACTGCCCGGTGCGCCCAAGCCCTATCCGAACAATGTAATACGGATCTATTCGCTGGGCGCCGACCAGACGCTATATCAAGACGCGGGAAGCTATCCGGCGTTTTATCCAACGGTCATCAGCAACATCGTCGGCGTCGGCGATGACGAAGGATTCACCTGGACGGGACCCGATGGTGGCGCCGCGTTCGGCACTGCGGAAAACTGGCCGGCACATCCCGCCACCGACGCGGCGGTTGTGTTGTTGGACGATTCGGACCAAACCACGCTGCGTTATCTGACTTTGCGCGACAGCCGCTACGGGGTTCATGCCCGCGCCGGCAGCACCGTATTTAGCGGAGAAGCACTGACGGTATCGGGTCATTCGCTTGACGGGATCTACATCCAGGACAACGCCGAATTCACGACGCTGACCGGAATCGTTTCAGAAAACAACGCACGCCACGGCATCCAACTTGATTCTGCGATCGAATCGATCACGGGCGGGCGAATTGAAAACAACGGCCAAGACGGTATCAACGCCGACAATCAAGTCGACTTATTAATCTCCGACAACACGATCTTAGGAAACGGCCGAGGAATCATTGTTAACAACGTGTTCAGCAGCGGACAGACGTTGATCGACAACAACCAAATCGCATACTCCAACGGTGACGGTCTG
>JAGQPO010000055.1 GCA_020426665.1 Planctomycetales bacterium | reverse complement strand
ATAAAACCCGGGTGCGGGGATAGTTGGTTTTGCCAGTAAACAGCGTGATCTGGGCGATCTGGAGCCACAAGTCGGGTTGCGACTTTAGCGACTTTTCAGGTACTGCGGAACATTCCGATTATACGGACCGCAAATGTTCTTCCAACCTTCATTCAACCCGCCGCGCCGACTCCCGGAAATCTCGTCCGGCCGAGTGACGGTGACTGCGTCGCAAAACGAAGGCAACGTCCGGAGCTATTTTCGGCGTTCTGAATGTGCATGTTCGTCTCGCGGAACAGCCGAAAGGGGTTCGATTCGTGGTTTGATGATCGCGTTTTTGGCGATTTTTGTGGGCTTGTCGGGGCGCAATTTGAACGCTGCCGAGAGTGCGGATCAGCCCACCATCCAACAAATTCGCTCTGCCCGCGACGAGGGACAATTCACGTCAGCGGCTGAAATGTTGATGCGTTTCGATGAAACGGCCCAGGCAGACCTGTCGTTGGAATTTGTTCTTTTGGTCCACGAAGCAAAAGGACACTTCAGCGACGATGTCATCGACGAACTGTTGACGCGGGCGGTTGATTCGCTTGCCCGCAGCGAGTTGAAACCTGAATCACTTTCGCAGCGGCTTTTGATTTGCACGTTCGCAGCTACCCATTTTATTAATCAAAACAATTTCCAGATTGCTTCGGCGATCTTGACCAAGGCACTGGCCGAATCGGTTTCCGTCGGCACCGATGCACCCGACCAGCGAGGCCGCCAGTTGATTCAATTGGCGATGAAAACCGCGTGGTCGGAATTGAACACCGGGCAATTAAAGAATGCGGAAACGATTTATGGGTTGATATTGGATCTTGCGACAAAGGATGGTTGGCGTGATGCGGTTGGTGCCGACCGCGAGTTGGCGATGCTGGGATTGGCATGGGCCACGGCGATGCAACCCGACCGCACCGACGAAGCCGTAAAGCGTCTTTACAAGTTCACCGACACGTTTCCGACACATTCCGACGCGCCGCGAGCGGCCGCGATGTTGATTCATTGTCTGGAAAAACTGGGACGAAAAAACGAACGTGACGATGCAGTGGTCAACTTTTTGAAACGCTGGCCTGCTCATCCGCTGGCCGATCAAGTTGTACTGCAAACATTAAACCTGCCGTCGTCGGAATCCCAATCGGCAGACTCATCGGAACTGGCCGCCACACTTCAAAATTGGATTGTCGCCGATGGCGATCCACGGGAATGGACGACCACGTTGGTCCGACGTGCGCTGCTGTTTGCAGGCGAAAAATTGCCGCCGCCGCGGTTCGATTCGCTATTGCGTCGTCTAGCGGCGGAAGACCAAACCGGTCAACAAACATCCGTGTTGCTGCACGAGTCCGTCGAGTCCGGACGGTCCGCGATCGCCGAGCAAATTGCGGCAACACTGATTTCGGGCGACTTGGCCGAAGCTTCGGGCATGTCACGTGAAGCAGCGTGTCGGTGGGCCGGACGCACAGGTCGCTGGTCGATGCTTTCGCTGGCCGCTGAATCAACCGATCTGTCTGTTCCCGACGACCGTCGTACTGCCCACGTCGATCGATTGTTTGCCGAAGCGTTAACGCAAACCGGACAAAATGAAAAGGCGGCAAAGTGGTGGGCGCACCTTGTCGACCACCGTGGCGCGTCGGACTTTGCGACCTTGCTGCGATGCGCCGAAGCTGCGGTTGCCCGTGCGGACATTGCCGAAGCGACTCGCCGATTGGATCGCGCCGTCAGGTCGCTGGAGGAAACGGATTCGCCAGACGTCGCCCCCCAGCAGCAAACCGTCCGGACCGCGTTGGTCGATCTTCTGGCAGGCGAATTGGCCGTCCGCAAGGCAGACTTCTCCGCCGCCAGATCGCACTATGAAAACGTCGTGCGAAGTCCTGCGTCGACCCCGGCGTTGCGCGGCCGGGCCCAGTGGATGATCGGCGAGACGCATTTCATGCAGCATCAATTTGAAGGTGCGATCGACGACTACCGAAAAGTCGAAGGACTTGACCCCGGCGGGCCGTTTGTCGCCGCCGCTTTGGTGCAGGCGGGCAAGTCATTTGAACAATTGGGGCTGACACGCGAGGCCGGAGATTGCTACTCAGCACTGCTGGGCCGATTCGCCGACAGCTCGTACGCAGTTGAAGCACGCCACAGAATGGCTTCATTGCCGAATTCCGGAACCGGCAATGTGAACAGCCGTCAAGGCTCCGGCGCCAAGGATGCGTCACCGGATTCCTCCCGTTTACGAAGATGAATCACGTTAATCGATGACCAATCACTCCCCAAAAACACGTTCGACCGTCAAATTGCGATCCGACAAACGCCCGAAACGAATCGCGGGTTTGGCCAGCCATTTGATCCCGGTGGTTGTCCTGGTCGTCGGCATGATGTGGTGGATGACGTCCCTTAACCGCGCCCAGGCTCAAACCCAGAACGTTTACCAGAACGGGCAACTCAGGCAGGGTGGACAATTTGGCGGGCAATTCCAAGGCAACCAATACGGAGCGGCCGGTCAGCCCCAATACTCGGCGACTCCCGCGCAACCTCAATTTCGCACCGCGATGCAACCCGGCGGCAACCTGCAGTCGACGGGCGGCATTCCCGCGATGCCGGCCGGTGGGGCGGCGACCGAAGCCATCGGAGGCGACATTGCGGCCGACGGCGCCGAATCGGTCGACGCAAGCTGGTTTCACACCCCCGCCCTGGTCACCAAAGTGATGAGTGGCGGTTGGTTGATGCTGCCCCTGGCACTTTGTTCGCTGGTCGTGTTGACGTTGTCGTTTGAACGAATGATCGCACTTCGCCGCGGTCGCGTCATCCCCCGCCCCTTTGTTCGCCGCTTCACCGAGTGTGTTGAAGACGGAGTGCTCAGCTATGACGAAGCGACCGAATTGTGCAAAGAATTTGATTGTCCGGTCAGCGAAGTATTTCGCGCGGCACTGCGCCGTTGGGGACGACCGATGTTCGAAATTGAACAAGCGGTCATGGATGCGGGCGAGCGTGTGGCAGATGGCTTAAGAAAGTACCTGCGGTTGTTTAGCGCTGTCAGTAACGTCTCGCCACTATTGGGATTACTCGGCACTGTGCTGGGAATGATTGAGGCGTTCGAGGCGCTCAGTTCCAGCGACGCAAGTGCGCCTCCCGATATGCTGGCATCAGGGATTAGCGAAGCATTGATCACGACGGCGGCTGGATTGAGCGTGGCAATTCCGGCTTACTTGGCTTACGTGTACTTTTCAGCGCGAGCAGACAAATACTTGGTCGAGATTGATGCACTCTGTCAACAAGTTGTCGAGTCGATTAGCGCTGAGGGAATGAGTGGCACGACGACTTCGCGGGGCACACGTCGACAAAAGCGAGCTGCGTAAGTCATGGCACTTCGTCAAAGTCGCACCGAAGATCCAACGATCAATCTGACTCCAATGATTGACGTCGTATTTCTGCTCGTCATCTTCTTTATGGTGGGGGCGAAATACAGCCAGCGTGAAGGGCGGATTCCAGTCAACGTTCCGGGAGTGGATCAGCCGCGTGCGATGGTTCGTGGTCCGGACAAGTGGATTGTCGAAGTCACGCGTGAAGGGCAAATCTACCTCGATGGACGCGAAGTTACCGTAGACGGTTTGCGCTCGGAACTTAGCCGCGGACAAGCGGAATTTCCAAATCTCGGCGTGGTCGTACGAGGTGATGGAGAAGGGACTCTCGATACGTACGCCCGGGTGCTGAGCGTGTGTAGCGCGGCGGGCGTTCGAGAATTGGATGTCGCTGTGAAGGCATTACGCTAAAACGGAGGATGCCCCTGTGGCTTGGGCAACCGCACCGCCGTGGCCGACATGGGACAGCCTAACGAGTCTGTCTTGGCAAGACCCTCGACTGGTGTGGGCGGTGGCATTCTTTGCCGTCTTTATGCTGGTCGGAGCTTGGCTTCTGGGCCGCCGGCGCAAAGGCAAAAAGCTGAATCGCGGGGCTGTGATTTGCGGTGTCATTTCGGTGATGTTGCACGTCTTGCTGATCGCGTTGCTCCCCTTCACAAAGCGAGAAGGGGGGAGTGGTGCGATCGACGATCGACGTGCCGACGCGGGAGCGGTTGCACGTGTGAATGTGTCAGCCTTTTCAGACCTCGAGCTCAGCGACAGTGCTGCGTCAAATGCCGACGACTCCGTTGGTACCGCGGTGCCACCGTTGCCGGTTGATGCCGGAATGGAGTTGATAACAGATGCTCCTGAACCTGAGGATCCACAGGATTCCGAAACGCACGAGCCGGAGTTGCCATCGCTGGAGGAATCACCGTCGTTGGCTTTACCAAGTGATGATCAACAGCCGACCATTGATGATGCGATCGATTCATGGCTAGTCGATGCCATGGTTGCTGGCGACATTGCAAATGATCCCGAGCCAGAAATAGCGGAAGCGGTTGAGACAGAAGCGGCGAACGGCGAGCCGAACCAAAACCGGACGGATGTTGCTGCGATGACGATCCCTGGCACTGTGGGTAATACGGT
>JAGQPO010000054.1 GCA_020426665.1 Planctomycetales bacterium | reverse complement strand
GATCGCGGAGCGATCAGCGACTATGCCGGTCCAACCACCGAGCCATCTTGCATCGACAGGGCGATCGATCCGCCGCCGGTGACCAAGATGCTCAGAATATTCGTGTCTTTTAGTGTTACGACCGGCGGAGTCGAAACGCCAGTTGTATCAAGCGAGATGAACAACCCAAGCCATCCCTTGCCCGTGAAGCGATCTTGGTTGACCAGGACTTGATTCGCGACTTTTTCTCCAAAACACGGACAATAGTATCCGTCGTGAAGCCCCAGTTTGCCCGTCAGATTCAAACGAGTGATGCGACAACGCTTCTCTGGATTATCGGTCAACCAAGCGGTTGCGGATTCCTCTGAATCAGTGACCTCCAGTTGCCAGTCGGGATGCCAATGCAACCGAGACGTCGCAAGTGGTCGCCCACGATCGCCGACAAACCAATCGATGATCGTCCAGCACGCATCGCCTCCAAGTACAATTCGTCCCGTCGGGCAAGAGAACCCGTCATGCATCGCCGAACACCACCGATAACCGGCGATTTGACCGCGATGAATTGAAGTGGGATGGCCTCGGCGACCCATGCGGAAACTAGACCAAACGTCGCACTGCTCGCGCTCGTCAAGCTGTAAAACGTTATGCGCCGAGGTGCGTCGACAATACGTTCGCATGTCTCCCGGTTCATACTGATAATTGCCGGTGTCGACGATCGCATCGCGTCCGCTGATCGTAGCGGTGATTTGCAACAGATCGGCATGACCGTGCGCAGGTAAGTGATCACACGCAAGAGGTCCAACGTCAAAGATCAAACGATCACCTGGTTCCGATTGGTGCATCCAATAGTCCGGCGCGCCATCAAATCCTGTTTCGCCAGCGAAATCCGCTTCGTTGACGTGGTCATCGGCCCACGCAAACAGCAGATCCAAATCCGGGGTCTCTTCACGCGCCGAATCCGACAACAACGGCATGTTTCCGTCAGGCTGTCTCAGCCAACGGGCCAATTGCGTCATTCGGCCGGCGACTTTGACCATCGCTTCGCAGGACGGAGACGCCGCATATTTAGCCGCCTCGATGCATTGCAACGTACAAACCAGCATCAACGCGTGGTAGGTCGGCGCCCGTTCATAATGCTCGCCCGACGGAAGAATCTGATCGGCCAATTGACGCATCAATTCCGTTTCCACGGACCATCGCGTTTCTTGATCGCCAAAATCAAGAAAGCAATCTGCAAGATAAATCGCCGTCAGATTCTCTAGCAAATGATTTCCACCGAGATCCCATTCGCAATTCTTGCAAAGCCAGGCAAGTTGGTCGCTGACGGACTTCCAGAACACCTCCTGCAAGCCAACCGGCAGGTCGTGACTGGCCGCCAACGCCAACCAGACGGGCATTCGCCGCGAGATGCAAAATGGGTGCCATGCATCTGGATCACCTGATGGCGACCGGTGTCGTGGGTCTCTGATCCAGGAATCGACGATCTGAAACGCCGCGGCGGCACCTTTCGCTTCGACGATTTCCAGCATGTCCTCGTGACATTGCAAGTGAAAACGCCACAATCGCGGTGCGTCTGGATTCCAATTGATTTGAATAGCCGACGCCGACGAATCGATGTTCAAATCGCGAGTTTCGTTCAAATAACAAAACTTGCCGTCTGCCATCGCCGCCGCGTGAACGCTGCGGAGTGGCCAAAGTCGCAAACGGCGCTGGGCAATTTTCGCCATCGCCACTCGCGCACCCGGCTTCCAGCGGACACGGCCATGCGAAGGCGAAAAAACGTACCGCTGGGGCAATCGTTTGCGCAATTGCCGCTGGATGATCCGGTATAGACGCCAGCCAAACTGGCTCGGACGGTGGTAGCGAAGAAGTGCTACCCAGCGAGAGATTCGTCGCCGCAGTGACATGCCACAGTCGATGCGTTCAATGCACCGCGTCGTCACCGGCAGCAACCGAAGCCAATCCTTGATCAGACGCCTTGGACGAAGACGGACGCTCCCAGTTGCGATCTTCCAATTGGAATCGATCCCCCGCCGCGGTCCGCCTGATAATCGTCAACATGTCTTCCGCAAGTTCATCGCGATTGAAATACTCGCAAACAAACTGCCTCCCTTTACGCCCCATTTCCCGCGTCGCGTCGGGGTTCTTTTCCATCCAATCCAGAATTTCAAACAGTTGGGCATCGTTTTCCGGCTCCATCTCGATGCCACATTCCGCCGACATCACAATGTCTTTCGCCTTTCCCCGAACTCCCATGATGATTGGTCGCTGCATCGCCATGGTTTCAAAGATCTTCGACGGAATCACATGTTGGAACAAATCAACCTTACTCAAGTGAACCAGGCACGCGTCAGATGCTAACAGAGCCTTAGGGACTTCTGATTTATCGACACGGCCGGTCAATTTTATCAGCCCACCCAAGTCTCGATCTTTGACCGTCTGGCGCATTTCAGAAAGCCGGGCTCCGCCGCCGACGACCAAAAACACGACGTCGTCGCGATCGGCTTTCTTAAACCGCTCCGCCGCATTGATCACCACATCCAATCCGTGAGCCATCCCAACGGTACCGATGTAGGAACAGACGAAGCGACTGCGAAGTTCATACTGATCCACAAACCGATCGCAATCACCATCCAACTGGTATTGTTTCGGATCAACTCCATTGGTCACCATCGATATCCTGTCCCCCGCATCCACCTTGGACAAAATGTTGTCACGGTAACCGGGCCCAACGGCGACAATATGGGACGCGCTCCGGTACATCCAGCGTTCCATCATCTCCAAAACTCGAATCACCCATCCACGTCGAATGGCACCGACCGTGACAATGGACTCGGGCCAAATATCACGAACTTCCAAAACCAGCGGGCGCCATTTCAGCCAACTCGCCAGCACTCCCGCAACGCCACAAAAAAACTGCGGAGTGGTCGCCACAATGACATTCGGGCGGCGTACAAAAAAGATAAATGCAAAAAGCGACGACAGCAGATACGTCAGATAGTTAAGAATCAGTCCGACGCGGCCAGGGTTCTTGCGGATAAACGTCCAAACGCGAATAACGTCGACACCGTCGATCGTCTCCCGCTGTGGCCAAATCCGGTTTTGATATCCGCTGTAAACCTGTCCGTCGGGCACGTTGGGCGCGCACGTGATCACCGTGACTTTTGTATCGTCATGCTCTTGCACCCACCGCGCGCAGTGCTCAGCCGTCCGAGACGCCGGCGCGTTTCCTTCAGGCGCATAGTAATGTGAAAAGAAAACGATATTCACGAGCACATATCGAAGAAATGGGGCACGCTTGGTTTGGTTTCGCTTGAAAACTTTTGAGAAAAATCGACAGGTCGCGTCAGCTATTGGTAACCGATCGTCATACCGATGTCGACTACTTTATTACAGCCCAGCTAGGGTGCAACATCGATCGCAGCCTGTGAAACCTGAAAAAGTTCACTCCGACTGATCGGGGACGGGCCCCCTTCGGCAACCGCAGCGAGAAACGCGCGGATCTCCTCGGCGTGCCCTTTGTCTTGTTTCGGCGTTTTTAGGCGATTCCGACTTCCAACTTGAACACTCGTTCGAAAGTTGTCACACAGAAATACCTGACCGCTGCAGAATAACTCGATTCGCTCTTTGGGAAAACTCTTGTTGCCGTTTGCCAGATAGTGAATCGATGCAACCGAACCGTCTTCGAACGTAAGCTGGATATTGACACAGTCCCCAAGTCGCCCGTCACCGCCGACCACCGGAAACCCGTCAGCCGAGACCAGCGGAGATCCGATTAAGAACCGAGCTGTGTCAATAAAGTGACATGCTTCACCGATGATCCGACCACCCCCCGTTTCCGGGTCTTGAGTCCAGTGTTTCTCGGGTATTGCCCCCGCATTGACCGTAATGATCACCGCCTTGTTGCTGGCGGCGGACTGAGACCATTCCTTCATGACTTTCATATGCGGCGAAAAACGCCGGTTGAAACCGACCATTAACAATTGATCAGGGTGTCCAGATGCACAATCACGCACCCGCTTCAATTCTTCGTTCGTAATCGCGAGCGGCTTTTCAACGAAAACATGTTTTCCGTTCTCCAGGGATTCACAAACCATCGCCGCATGCAGATGATGCGGAGTTGTGATGATCACTGCATCTACTTGGGGGTCTGACATCAGCGCCGATGAATCGCTGGTCGCTATCTCGAATGAAAACTTGTTCTTCGCATACGCTGCCGAGACTCCCGACCCGCTTGACACGGCGTAACGTCGAACGCCCTGCTTTGGCAGCAACGGCATCAACATACGCGTCGTGAATCCTCCCGCACCAATGAACGCCACGGACACGTCCCGTTTCAAAGGCGATGCCGGGGTGCTCTTTTCTGTCGACTTCGTCACTTTGTCCAGTGACCTTAAGTCAGCCCCCAACGCACCGCGTTCGGTGGGACAAGACACATCGTCGTATTCAAGCAGGATACCCATTGCGCCCGCATCACCGATGGATTGATAGGCGCTCAATGCATCGTCAAATTTGAAGCGATGGGTAATCAACGAGGAAACGTCGATTTTTCCTTCAGCCATCAATTGAAGCACCGCTTCAAAATTGCGTTGTTCGGTCCAACGTACAAACCCAATCGGATAATCGAAGCCACGTTTTTCGTAGCTTTCGTCGTATCGTCCCGGTCCATACGAGCAAGAAACCTGGAACGTCAATTCTTTTTCATAGAAATCAGCGCGCTGCAAATTCAATCCGATGACGCCGACCAACACGATGCGTCCTCGCGGTCGGCACATTGTTGCCGCTTGATGAATCACGGTATCGCTTTTGGTCGACGCCGCAATCAGCACAGCATCGACGCCCTGACCACGGGTCCAAGCTTCCGCAACCGCGACGGGATCCTGGCCGGCAGACAAATCACAAACTTCCGCGCCAAACTGTTTTGCAAGTTGCAACTTTGCGGCATCGTAATCAACGCCTAAAACCTGGCATCCATTGGCCCGCAAGATCTGGATGGCAAGTTGACCGATCAGCCCTAACCCGCTAACGACGACAAACTCACCGATCGTAGGCTGGATCAATCGAATCCCTTGCAAACCGATCGCACCGACAACGGCAAACGCAGCTTCATCGTCTCCCACCGAATCTGGAATCTTGGCGGTCAGATTTTGGCCAACAGAGACGGTTTCGGCATGGTGACCGTTTGAAACAACACGATCGCCAACTGCAAATCGGGATGCAGAATCCGCCTCGACGACCTTTCCGACGTTGCAGTATCCCAATGGGATTGGCGTATCAAGTTTCGCCTTGACCGCGTCCAAGGTCGTCCACAATCCGTCAGTTTTAATCTTCTGTAAAACTTGCTTGACCTTGTCGGGTTGCGACCGAGCTTTTGCAATCAGGCTTCCTTTGCCGAAATCGATTAGCATCTTTTCCGTCCCGAGCGAAACAAGCGATCGCGTCGTGTGGATCAGAACGGCTCCACGTGAGCGTCTCGGCTCAGGGACCTCGGCAAGAATCGTTTCGCCGCTTCCCAGGTTTTGTAAGATTTGCTTCATCGGTTACGCAATGATCGTTCGGTGATGTATCAGATGGCCTGCGTCCGACGTCAGGCGAACAATGAGTCATTGACCGGATTCAGTCGCCAGACTTTCGCAACGCACTCACAAACATGTTTTTTCCGCGAACCTGGCCGAATAGGTTAAACATCGCACCGATTGGCTGCTTTCCGGAACCGTAATAAATCGTTTCAATCGATTTGTATCCCATCGGCTCCAGCAGACCATTCAGCTCGTTTTCGGCGAATGTGTTGATTGAAAGGGAAAGATATGCTGGCTGTCTGGTCACTCGAAAACAAAGCAATTCCAATTGTTTGTATACTGAGCGGCGGTTTGGAACGGAAATTAATAGCATGCCGCCAGGACGAAGCCTTCGATCCAAGTCCTCCAGAAACTCGACTGGATCGTCCATGTATTCAATCACACTGGAACAGAGGATCGTATCAAACGTACCAATGTCCTGATTTGCGGCAAGCGGAAAAGTACGGTGCAGAAATTCGATCCCCCCGCCTTGCGCGGCGCTCTCAGCCAAACAGTACTCGATCATCGCGGAAGATCCGTCGATTCCGATCACGTCACATTGCTTCGATGCACAATAAAAACTTAGTAAACCGGGGCCGCAGCCAGCATCAAGGACTCTAGAGCCTGCTGCTACGTACCGATCAATCAGGCCAGTCCAAATTTTGTACCGATCCTTAAAGTCTTTCTTGACCTGATAACCTTTGACAAATTTGTCGCGAATCTGCGAATGAAATTCGGTCGCGGTGTTACTGGATTTCATCGACAATTTTTCTCGCCCATTACGATACACTCGCCCTTCGCACATTTAGAGAACAATTTGCAGACGAGTCTACTGTGGCTTCTGAGCTTCAACGGCCAAGCCGCGGCCATCGGAACCGACAGCCTCGGCTCGCTCCACCTGCTCGATATCAGCAATTTTTTCGGACTTTTGACCGTCACAATCACAAACATTTTCAAAACCGATCTCGCTCAGACAATGTTTCATCGAATCGGAATCGTACATCCAGAAATGGCGTTGATAGTCGAACCAGAAAGACTTCCAGGCGCGTAAATTTGTAAAACTCGCACGAGAGTCACTGTACAGGCTGGTTCGCTCCAAAAACTCTTCCGCCGCCTTGGCATCTCCACTGTCAAGAGACTTTAAATACAACCGCGCTGCACCCTCCAAATCAGGTACGACGATACGAATCGTTCCACCGGGCTTTAACACTCGCAAGGCGTCCTTCAACAGAGTCCGCGCCTCATGCCGAGTGAGATGTTCGATGAAGTGACTGGTGTAAATCAGATCGATTGAATTAGTCGCGAACGGCAAACCGCGTTCGAGCTTCATTCGCACGATCCCTTTTGGCCAAACGCGCCAACCATTTCCGATCAAAGGTCGAAGTAGCGTTGCAATCCAAGAATGATTGGCGAACCACGCGTTAACCGAACCGTCAACATTGATCCAGCCATCCAGCGCCTTTAATCCACAGCCTAGGTTTACAGCTGTCCGCTTCATTAAAAACTCGTTCTCTTGATGAATTCTAGATAAGGACTGCGATGCAAAGTAAACATCACGCCTTCAGCGATCGGAGCAAACTCGATATTTTCGCTGCGACGACCGAAGACGTGTACGGCTTGGCGAGCGACCGCGATCGATTCCCGGAACTGATCCGAACATCGTCATCGGATTCATGGGCCCAGTGCAACGCGTCAAGAATTGCTTGGCAGGAACCTGATTCGATTCGCAAACCGTTGATTCCGTCTTCGATCAAATCATGTGCTGCTCCGCACGTGTCGGTCGCGATGATTGGCAACCCCGCACATGCGGCTTCTGCGATGACGACGCCCCATGAGTCATAAAGACTTGGCAAGACGAAGACGTCGGATTCTGCGAACACGCCGGGCAGCCGGCTGCCGTCTACAAAACCTCTAAAATCAATTCCGTCGCCTTTGCACAACACTTCCAGTGGTCCCCGCCCACAAACGATCAATCGCCATGGCTGGTCGACTGACGATCGGTAACGCTGGTAAGCCTCAACCAGGAGATCGAAACCCTTTCGCTGAATCAGTTGGCCGACAAATACGAACGCTTTGTCGCGTCGGATGGAATGAGTCGCTACCAAATCTCGGTTTTCAAACAGGCCTTCGTCGACGTTATACAACCCGTCGACAAGTTTTGATTGAGGCACATTCCAATACGCCATCAATTGTCGTCCTTTCCTACCAGGAACCCAGACTGCGGCGGCATTTCGAAAGTAACGTTGCAAATAGAATTTTCCAATGTACTGGCGAATCGATGGCACCCTCGTGTTGTCACAACACAGAATTTTTGGAATCTGCCGCAGACTGCTGTGCCCATAAAGACTTCGATAGGCCGGAAACTGCCAACCACTAATGAAAATCACGTCCGGTTGAAATGACTCGATGTACTTGACGATGCATCTCGAATCCGAAAGATCGCGAGTTGACAACAAAGTGGTTCGAAGATCGCGAAAAAGTGTCTCGCTGACAGGTGATTCACTGGAATCCAATGACTCATTCCCAAGTCCCAAGACGCGAACTTCGTGTCCATGCCGGCTCTGCAGTTCGCGGCAAAATCCGGCCAGGTAACTTGGGATGCGTGCCCATAGAATCATTAACTTCATAGTCTTGCCGAAAACCGGTCGCCCAACGTGCCCTACTCTCCCAAGTGGGCGAGAAGCTTTTGATGTTGTGCCATCGCCAATTTTCGAACCGCCTTTGCACTGTCGATGCAGGATTGCGAACGTTTTTGATACTCTTCGTCCGAAATTGTCAGGCATTCACCAATTCGACGAGTCCAACCTTCAGTATCATCAGGATCAATGACCCATCCCGCGCCTTGTTGGGCAATGGACGTCCACGGCGTACGGTCACTGATCAATAATGGAACACCTGCGGCGGCGGATTCGTAGATCGAATGTGCAAAGTTTTCTCCACGACTGGGCAACACCGTGAAGCTGGCGTGCTTGAGGATTCCCCAAATTTCCGTGTGGTCGTATCCTCCATGAAACTCGATTCTGTCACCACACATCCGGGCCAACGACTGGACAACCTCTTCATACGCCTTGTCCGATGTGTCCCCGTGAACCGCTAATGTCGCATCAAATCCGTCGCCGCATCGAATCAGCGATTCAAAGGCTCGCAGCACGACTTCAATGTTCTTAATTGGCGATACCCTTGAATTAAAAACAAAACGTACCGGACGCGGACAGGTGGATCGAGGTTGATGCAGAACTGCATCGGGAATATCCATGGCGACATGGATTGAGTGCGTTGGAAAGGTCTGACGGATGAACTGTTCTTCGATCTCAGAAGAAGCTTGGAATTCGACGTTTCGAAACCATCCCAGCCAACCGGAAATCATCAAGAACGTCCGTTTTCGAATCGGCTTGATCGCCATCGCGCCGGGATTAAATTCTCCACCGACATCCATCAATAGTTCGAACCGATGCAATTGGCCTGCCCTTGCGCCCATCAGAATCCTTCGCGAAAAGGGCGAAAAAAGACTGTTCAGGTAGACCAAATCAGGTTTCAAATCGTTGATGATCGTACGCAGAGTCTGCCCTGATTGACGCGACGGATCCAAGTAGCATACCTTCGAACCTGCGAGGTCAACCCACTGGTCAGCACAGGCTATTTCATATGGTGCACTGTCTCCAAAATCTCGATCTCGCGTCACCACATAGATCTCGTTTTCGCGACCAAATTCCTGGACGAAATTCTTTAGCGATCGAATCGGCCCTCCGGCGCGACAACCCGGAAGAAAATAATCGGCCACGACAAGGATTCTCATGCGTGATCCGACGTCATTTCCACGACATCCTGCGACGTAAATACTGAACTGATTTGGGTGACGTCCAGTTTTCCAAATACTGCGTCGCAAATCTTCGCCACAGTGATGCCGGGTTGCCGAAACGCCTTTCGCAGCGAACTGATTTTCCCGGGCCCCGTATAACTTGCCGAACCATGCTTTGCGGCGATGCGTGCACAATCGCGATAGAACTCATCCTGCCGCGACTGACCTCCGGAGATCGAAGATGCATGCAGTCGAAACACTGCCAAAAAATCATTTAGGCGTTTGAATCTGCCGCCGGCTTGAGCGATATCAAAAAGCAGCTCACCATCCCAACAGGTTCGATTGTCTGTATTGAATCCACCTACTTCGCGAACACGGTCCAATCGAAACGCACTGGATTGCTGAAACACCGAGATACAACCGCGGGCATACTCAAGCGTATTCCATCGATCGCTGTAGGTTCGAAAACACCGGCTTGATCGCTCATCAAATGTAAAACCATTTCCATAATACACGTCAAACCCCGGATTCTTATCAATGGCGTGCCTGATCTTGGCGACTGCACCGGGAAGCAAATAGTCATCGGAGTTCAAGTACATCAGGTATTCGCCACGACATCGATCGACGGCATCTTGCAACGCGCACGCCGGTCCATTGTCGGGCTGCGAACACCAGTATGCCAGCGAATCGGCGTATTGCCGAATCAGTTCCGCGCTGCCGTCATCACTGCCGCCGTCCATCACGATGTATTCGCAGTCCGAATCGATTTGACTTAGAATCGATTGCATCGCCTGACTTAAATACTGTCGCTGGTTATACGAGACAGTAACAAAACTGAATTTGATGCTCATGCGAACGCCGGCAATGCGGGAGACGCCAGTCGTTCTTCACCGAAGTCGTCCTCCGAAGTCACTTTAGCGGTTGCCTGGGAATACAGAATAATGCATACGGCAAACAGCGGTGGCCACGGAAAACGCGCGTATCCGAGCGGCGAAAAGAAGATGTGCCACAAGCCATCGGCCAACAAATAGGACGCCAACAGTACAAATTGAGGATGCCCCTGGTTGATGGCCGAGCGATAGATCAGAACATGGATGATTAAGACCGCGATCCAAAACGGAACGCCGAGAATGCCTGAGAAAACCCAAGCAGCCAAAATGCACGAGTGTGCCGGAATCGACGTTGCCCCTTCCGCCCGGGTGGCGGCCGTCATGTACTTCCTTTTGAACGCTTTTGATCCGTGCCCAAAAACGGGAGCGTCCGAAATGGCTCGTATTGCGATCGGGATGCTTCCCCGACCAGCCATGATGACGGCGACCGGGTTGTATGGGTTTTTCGACGCATTCATCTGGCCTCTCGCTTTGACGCCCAGCACACCTTGCATCGCAAGATACACGTAGACTTGAAAGACGATCATCACAGAGACGAACAATGTCACCCCTGCCCAGATCACCTTTTTGCGACTTGGATGCAGAACCCCGATCGCTCTGCCGTGCAATCCGTACCACAGCAAAACGCTAAGCAGCAAGAAGATCAAACCGTGAGACCGACCGCCAAACGGGATCGCAAGGCATCCATAGGCGGCAATAAATGGTGCGATCAATGTCCCCCGTTTCCCTCGATAGAGAAAGAACAGTGCAAGAAGGATCACCAGGCACGATGCCCAACCGCCAATGAAACGATCCCAGTACTCCGTGGCATGCGTTGTCTCCAACGCACCGCTAATACGATTAAAGACCCGACAGAAAAACAGCCCCAACAAGTACGATGCGTAGCGGTTTGGATTGGTTCGAAAGAGTAGAACACAGGCGGCAACGGAAACCAAAATCATGCCGATGTTAGCGTGCCCCTTCAAAAAATTGACCCATGAAACGTCGTTCACCGAGTCGCTGATATATTGTGCGACCAACCACAGAATTCCCAACCCGGCGACAACCTTGGCGAACGGGACTCTGAACAGAACAAAGGCCTTTCCGAACGCAAAAAGGGTGACGAAAAAACCCAACAGAATCAACTCGGAAACGCGTAACGTTCCGATAAATTCATATTCGATTTCAAGCGTCAGACCGACCGTAAAGGCGATCAGATGCGCAGCGATGTTTTTTAAGTCCATCGTATTTAGGCGTCGGCCAGTTTCACATGCGATTTAGTAAGAAGATGGTTACCCAAGACCAACGCATCGAGACCGGTATCAAAGAAACACTTGATCGCTTCCCTAGGTTGACAAACAATTGGTTCGCCTTTGATGTTGAACGAAGTGTTTAGCAGTGCTCCCTCGCCGGTAATCGCTTGAAACTCCTGAAGCAGTTTGTAGTACCTCGGATTGTTCGCCTTCGTTACACATTGCGGTCTCGCCGAGTTGTCTTGGTGGACCACCGCAGGAATACGCTCGCGAACTCCGTCGTTGACTTCGAACGACGTCACCATGAAAAATTCTTCGCGTGCATCACGAAGGTATTCACCATACATCGAATCAATCACCGAAGGGCAAAACGGCCGAAACATCTCGCGGTATTTGACTTTCTTATTGATCAAGTCTTTATTAGCCGGATCTAAGGGGCTCATCAGAATCGATCGATTTCCGAGTGCCCTTGGGCCCGCTTCCATCCGTCCTTGGAACCAACCCAGCACGTAGTTCTTTGACAACAGGCGGGCGGCCACCTGTTCGATATTCGGTTCGACGGTGTAGGACAAACCTCGATCGTCCAGAGTCTCCTTGATCATCGCTTCGGAATATTCGGGTCCGGTATACAAAGTCCTTAAAGCCCGGTGTTGTGTATCCCGGTTGGCATCGTAATGAACTTTAAGAGCGG